>JBCCUH010000181.1:0-4803 GCA_039197405.1 Pseudomonadota bacterium | reverse complement strand
GAAAAGACGGCCTATCACGAGGCGGGCCATGCTGTGGTTGGCCTGGCCCTGCCGAAATGCGATCCGGTCTATAAGGCGACGATCATTCCGCGCGGCGGCGCGCTGGGTATGGTGGTGTCGCTGCCGGAGATTGACCGGCTGAACTGGCACCGTTCGGAATGTGAGCAAAAGCTGGCCATGACCATGGCGGGCAAGGCGGCCGAGATTATCAAATACGGACCTGACGAAGTGTCAAACGGTCCAGCCGGTGACATTCAGCAGGCCTCCGGTCTGGCGCGCGCCATGGTGCTGCGCTGGGGCATGTCGGACAAGGTTGGCAACGTCGATTATGAGCAGGCGCATGAAGGCTATAACGGCAATGGCGCTGGCGGTTTCAGTATCTCGGCGGCGACCAAAGAGTTGATCGAAGAGGAAGTGAAACGCCTGATCGACGAGGCCTATGAGGAAGCCTATCGCATCCTGACCGAGCGCAACGAAGAGTGGGAGCGCCTGGCGGAAGGTCTGCTTGAATACGAAACCCTGACGGGCGATGAGATCAAGCGTGTCATGAAGGGTGAGCCGCCGCAATCTGATAAGGGTGAGGACGACACCCCCGATCAGGGCAGTGCGCCAAGCGTCACGGCCATTCCGAAGACCAAACCGCGCAGTAAACCAACCGGCGGGATGGAGCCGGAACCAAGCGTCTGAGCTTTGTTGGCAGAGAAAAAGGAACGCCCCATGCGCCATTGGCCGGGGCGTTTCGCGTTTTCGGGGTGCCCGCGTTTTTCGAAGTGTGATGCATCGCATCACAGATGGCGGATTTTCCTTTGCCCCGAGTTGCCTCATAATTCTGCAAAGTCACGGAAGGACACATCATGCCCGCACTCAAATCGACGGATTTCATTGCCACTGTGGAATGGCTGGGCTCTGTCGCAGATCGCGATACCGCGCTTACCTCGGCGCCGCTGGAGAAAATGCCGCTCAGCTTTGCAGGTGCGGAGGCGGAAGATCACGCGGGATTGACACGCGCGTCTTGCGTGCGGGTGAAAACCCAATACGCCCAAGGCACGCAGATTCGGAACACCCGGCAATTGTCCGTGGTCTCGCAGGAGCAGTTGGACCTGATCGCAAAAGATATGGGGCTGAGCCAGCTGTCCCCGCATCTTATCGGCGCCTCGCTGGTCATTTCGGGGATCCCCGACTGGACCCATGTGCCGCCCTCTGCGCGGCTGGTGGATGAAGACCCCAGCGGTCCGGGGCTTGTTGTCGATATGGAAAATCGCCCCTGTACGCTGCCTGCGCGGTATATCGAGGCCGATCATCCCGGTTTTGGTAAAGCGTTCAAACCTGCGGCGTTCGGGCGGCGCGGCGTGACGATGTGGGTCGAAAAGGAAGGTACATTGCGTCTGGGCCAGAGTTTGCGGCTGCATATTCCCGACCAGCCTGCGTGGAAAGGTCGCTAGGTCGCGATTGGTCATTGCTTGCCATCGGACTGCTGCTGTCTAAGTTGCGCAGAAGTTAACCGCCACACAGCCGTGGTCAAATTCTAACGATATCAGGAGACGCTCCATGACGTTGAAAATTGTACCTGCCATGTTCGCATTCGCCATCGCCGCCGCACCTTTGTGGGCCGATGGTCATGCCAGTGGCGATGCCGAAGCCGGTGAAAAAGCATTCAAGAAATGCAAGTCTTGCCACATGATCGTGGATGATGCCGGCGAAACCATCGTCAAGGGCGGCAAGACAGGTCCGAACCTTTGGGGATTGCCGGGGCGGACAGCCGGTACGCTGGAAGGTTACAAATACGGAAAATCGCTTGCGGCGGCAGGCGAGGGCGGCCTTGTCTGGGATGAGGCGGAGTTCACTGCCTTCGTCCAGAACCCCAAGGATTATCTGCAGAAACGTCTGGACGACAAAAAAGCGCGCTCAAAAATGTCGTTCAAGGTGAAGAAAGGTGGGGAAGACATCTGGGCCTATATCGCCTCTGTCAGCCCAACGCCTGAATAAACCGGGACATAATCCCTAAACCCAACTACGAAAGCCAGCTGTCACAAGCTGGCTTTTTGCGTTGTCGGGAATGTTTGTCGCGATGATTTTCGCGCGGTGAAGCGGCGGGGGCGCAGCACCGCCCTGTCACTGCCGTGTTTCCGATCAGAGACATTTCGGACTGCTGCGGCACGGGGCTGTACGTTTTTGCGTCGTAATCTGTCCGATTTCGACGGCTTCCGGCAGGTCAATCACATGTAATTGGCTTTCAATGAAACGTGTGGACGGTCGCATACCGTTTGTCTGGGAGGGGCACGCATGGCTCTGGATGATCGCAAAGGTGTCTGGAAATCCGGCAAAGGCAAAGGGCGGCACACGCCCAAAGGCCGGCAACTAGATGATCAGGCTTGGAACGAGGTGCGCGCGTTGCTGGAAGGCAAGGGCCGAACCCGTGATTTGCTGATCGAGCATCTGCATCTTATTCAGGATACCCACGGTCATCTGAGCGCGGCGCATATACGCGCTCTGGCCGAAGAAATGCGTATATCCATGGCCGAGGTTTACGAGGTCGCGACGTTTTATGCGCATTTCGATGTGGTCAAGGAAGGCGAGACACCTCCGCCAGCTCTGACAATCCGCGTGTGCGATTCGCTGTCATGCGAGCTTGCCGGAGCGCAGCAGCTGAAAGCGGCTTTGGAAGACGGGCTCGATCCTGCCGAAGTACGCGTACTGCGTGCGCCCTGCATGGGCCGCTGCGATACGGCGCCGGTTCTGGAACTGGGCCATCATCACATCGATCACGCAACCCCCGAGAAAGTGAATGCGGCAATCGCGACAGGGCACACCCACGCGGATATTCCCGACTATGAGGGCTTTGCGGCCTATAAGGCGGCGGGCGGTTATGCGGCTTTGGCCGAGGTGAAAGCCTCTGGCGATTGGGAAGCGGTGCAGGACAAGGTGCTGTCTTCGGGGCTGCGCGGTCTGGGCGGAGCTGGCTTTCCGTCGGGCAAGAAATGGGGCTTTGTTCGTATGAACGAAGGTCCGCGCTATCTGGCGGTGAATGGCGATGAGGGCGAGCCGGGCACGTTCAAGGACAGGTATTATCTGGAGCGCACGCCGCATCTGTTCCTTGAAGGCATGCTGATTGCCGCATGGGCGGTGGAGGCGGAGAAAGCCTTTATTTACATGCGCGACGAGTATCCAGCGGTGCTGCATATTCTCGACGCTGAAATCAAGGCGCTGGAAGAGGCGGGCATCGTTGAGCCGGGATACATCGACCTGCGCCGGGGCGCGGGCGCCTATATCTGCGGCGAAGAAAGCGCGATGATCGAAAGTATCGAGGGCAAGCGCGGCATGCCGCGTCACCGTCCGCCCTTCGTGGCGCAGGTGGGTATCTTCGGTCAGCCGACTTTGGTGCACAACGTCGAGACGCTTTACTGGGTTGCCAAGATTTGCCGTGAAGGCCCGGAGGTTTTGAGCAGCACAGAGAAAAACGGGCGCAAGGGGCTTCGCAGCTATTCGATCTCGGGCCGCGTCAAGAATCCGGGCGTTTATCTGCTTCCAGCAGGTTCCACGATCATGGATCTGATCGAGGCCTGTGGCGGGATGCTTGAGGGTCACACGTTCAAAGCCTACCAGCCGGGCGGTCCGTCAGCGGGTTTGCTGCCAGCCAGCATCAACGATGTGCCGATGGATTTCGACACGCTGCAGGCGCATGGCACGTTCATCGGCTCGGCGGCGATTGTCATTCTGAGTGATCAGGACAGTGCCAAGGCAGCGGCCTTGAACATGCTGCGCTTTTTCGAGGACGAAAGCTGCGGTCAGTGCACGCCATGCCGCGTAGGCTGTGAAAAAGCTGTCAAGCTGATGGAAAAAGACAAGTGGGATCAGCCACTTCTGGAAGAGCTGAGCGCAGCTATGGTCGATGCGTCTATCTGTGGTCTGGGACAGGCGGCGCCAAACCCGATCCGGCTGACGATGAAACATTTTGCGGATGAGGTGTAAGCCATGAGCGATCAAGTCACCTTCACGATGGATGGCGAAACGGTCACGGCCGACAAGGGCATGACCATTTGGGAAGTGGCGAACGGGCGGGGGCTTGTGATCCCGCATCTGTGCCACAAGCCGCAGCCCGGTTATCGCCCTGATGGCAACTGCCGGGCCTGCATGGTCGAGATCGAAGGCGAGCGCACGCTGGCGGCGTCCTGCATCCGTGAACCTGCCGAGGGCATGGTTGTCACCACCAACTCGAACCGTGCGGAATCTGCGCGCAAGCTGGTGGTCGAGATGCTTCTTGCGGACCAGCCGGCCAAAGAAGAAGCGCACGACAAATCCAGCCATCTTTGGGACATGGCCGAGCTGAATGGCATCGATCAAAGCCGCTTTCCCAAGCTGGAGGACGGGCGCATTCCGCTGCTTGATGACAGCCATGTGGCGATGAGCGTTAACCTTGATGCCTGCATTCAGTGCGGGCTTTGCGTGCGCGCCTGTCGCGAGGTTCAGGTCAACGATGTGATCGGCATGTCCGGTCGCGGGCACGATGCCTATCCGACTTTTGACTTGGCGGATCCTATGGGTGACAGCACCTGCGTGGCCTGTGGTGAGTGTGTGCAGGCCTGCCCGACCGGGGCGCTGATGCCGTCATCGGTGGTTGATGACCAGCAGGTGGGCGACAGCGCGGATTTCGACAGCGAGACGGAAAGCGTCTGCCCCTTCTGCGGTGTTGGCTGCAAAGTGTCGCTGAAGGTCAAGGACGGCAAGGTCAAATACGTTGATGGTATTAACGGGCCTGCGAACGAAGGACGGCTTTGCGTCAAGGGTCGCTTTGGCTTTGACTAT
>JBCCUH010000180.1:0-4817 GCA_039197405.1 Pseudomonadota bacterium | reverse complement strand
CCCCAATCGACGCCGATGCGCATCAATGGCTGTGCCGCGGGATAAAGGTGCGCGCGATCTTCTTGTATTTGACCGCAGGCTTCAGCACCATTCCAGCCGACAGCTGATCGACGCAACCGCGCTGGAGTTCCTGCCACGGCGTCTGGCTGCCCGGCACCTGATATCCGCCAGCCTCAATCAATGCCGCGCGGCGCGCCTGATAGTCTTTCTCCGATATCAAAATATCCGCCGTGCCCTTGCCCAGATCAATGCGAATGCGGTCCCCGCTTCGCAGCACCGCCAGCCCGCCATTGTCCGCCGCTTCCGGCGCTGCGTTCAATATGGAGGGCGAGCCTGACGTGCCGGACTGCCGCCCATCGCCAATGCACGGCAGCGCCGTGATCCCGCGTTTCAGCAAGTAGGACGGCGCGCGCATGTTCACCACTTCCGCGCCGCCCGGATAGCCCTTTGGCCCCGCGCCGCGCATCACCATGATGCAGCTTTCGTCAATTCCCTCGGCCTCGTTATCGATCCGGTGATGGAAATCCTCAGGACCATCAAACACCACCGCGCGCCCTTCGAAGGCGTCAGGGTCATCCGCGTTGCTGAGGTACCGATCCCGGAACTCGTCCGAGATCACCGAGGTCTTCATGATCGCGCTGTCAAAAAGGTTGCCCTTGAGATTGATGAAGCCTGCATCCGCCAGCATCGGCGCGCGCGCGGGGTAGATCACATCTTCATTTGTTGTGTGCTGGCCTTCGCAGTTGGCGCCCATGCTCTTACCGTTCACCGTTACAGCCCCCGGATGTGGTAGCAGGCCTTCATCCATCAGCGTCGCGACAACAGCCGGAACGCCGCCCGCGCGATGGTAATCCTCGCCCAGATACTTGCCCGCCGGCATCAGGTTCACCAGCAGCGGGATTTTATGCCCCAGCGCCTGCCAATCGTCATTGTCGAGTTCCACCCCCAAATGACGCGCAATCCCGTTCAGATGGATGGGCGCATTCGTCGACCCGCCAATCGCAGAGTTTACGACCACCGCATTCTCAAACGCCTCGCGGGTCATGATGTCAGACGGACGAAGGTCCTCCCAGACCATGTCCACGATGCGGCGACCGGTTTCATAGCTGATCTGCCCACGCTCGCGGTAGGGGGCTGGAATCGCCGCGCTGCCCGGCAATTGCATGCCCAAGGCTTCGGCCAGCGAGTTCATTGTCGTCGCCGTGCCCATCGTGTTGCAATAGCCCACGGAGGGCGCAGAGGCGGCGGCGAATTCCATGAATTTTGCGTCATCAATCTCGCCCGCCGCCAGCATCTCGCGGGCTTTCCAGATCGTCGTGCCTGATCCTGCGCGTTCGCCGTTGAACCAGCCGTTCAGCATCGGACCCACGGACAAGGCAATCGCAGGAATGTTCACTGTTGCTGCGGCCATCAAGAGCGCGGGCGTGGTCTTGTCACAACCAATCGTCAGCACGACCCCGTCGATCGGATAGCCATACAAAGTCTCCACCAGCGACAGATAGGCCAAGTTACGATCCAACGATGCGGTGGGGCGCTTGCCGGTCTCCTGAATGGGATGCACCGGCACCTCCAGTGGCACGCCGCCCGCCGCGATGATCCCGTCGCGCACGCGTTTGGCCAGCTCCAGATGATGCCGGTTGCAGGGGCTCAGATCACTGCCCGTCTGTGCAATTGCGATGATCGGCTTGTTCGACTGCAGTTCGTCCTGCGTGATCCCGTAATTCAGATAGCGCTCCAGATAGAGCGCGGTCATCTCGCGGTCGTCGGGGTTGTTGAACCATTGGCGCGAGCGCAGATTCTCGGGTCGCATTTTGCTCATGAAATCGGCTTTCTGAAGAGGGCTGTGATTGCGGTAACATCTGCCTCATCGCTGAAAAAAACGCAATGCGGATCGAAAAGTCTGGACAGGTCTGTCCAGAGCGGGTCAGAGTATTGGACAGAAGTGACCAATGCTTGGCCTGCGACAGAGATTCGGCCAGCCAATTACGGAGATAGCCCATGAAGTCTCATTACCGCGTTGTTGTAATCGGGGGCGGCGTTGTCGGCTGCTCGGTGCTGTATCATCTGGCCAAGATGGGCTGGACGGATGTGTGCCTGCTGGAACGGTCCGTGTTGACGGCGGGCTCCAGCTGGCATGCGGCGGGCGGCATTCACGCGCTGAACGCTGATCCCAATATGGCCGGCCTGCAGGCCTATACGATCGACTTGCTCAGCGAGATTGAAGAGGAAAGCGGCCAGAACATCGGTCTGCATATGACCGGTGGTCTGACCATGGCAGGCACGCCGGAACGCTGGGAATGGCTGCAGTCTGCCTATCGCACGTTCCAGTCCATTGGCATTGATGATTGCGAGCTGGTCACACCGGAAGAGGCGCAAAAGCGCTGCCCGATCATGTCGACCGAGGGCCTCTTGGGTGGCATGTGGGCCGACCGTGAGGGCTATATCGACACGACCGGCACGGTGCATGCCTATGCCAAGGCCGCCAAAAAACGCGGCGCGTCTTTCTTTGAGCACACCAAGGTTGAGGCGCTTGAGCAAACTGCCGATGGCTGGATCGTCAAGACGGACAAGGGCGATATCACCTGCGAGCATGTCGTGAACGCCGCAGGTCTCTGGGCCAAGCAGGTGGGCCGCATGGCGGGAATCGAGCTGCCGGTTAGCCCGCTCAAGCACCACTATCTGATCACCGACAGCATCCCTGAGGTGGAAGCGCTGGATTTCGAAGTGCCGATGACCGTGGATCTGGAAGGGTTTACCTACATGCGGCAAGACCAGAAAGGCGTGCTGGTCGGTATTTATGAGATCGAACATGAGCATTGGGCCATGGATGGCGCGCCTTGGGACTACGGGATGGAGCTCTTCCAGGAGCAACTTGACCGGATCGAGAATGAGCTGACGCTCGGTTTCGCGCGCTATCCCGCGATTGAGAACGTCGGAATCAAAACATGGGTCAACGGCGCGTTTACCTTCTCGCCCGACGGCAACCCGCTGGTCGGCCCTGTACCGGGCAAGCGCGGTTACTGGTCGGCCTGTGCCGTCATGGCGGGCTTTTTGCAAGGGGGCGGCGTCGGCAAATGTCTGGCTGAATGGATGATCGAGGGCGAGGCAGAGGCGGACACCTGGTCCATGGACGTCGCGCGCTATGGTGATTACGCGCAGAACCGCCGCTTCATTCAGGAAACCACAGGCCAATTCTATTCGCGCCGCTTCGTGATGACCTACCCGAATGAGCAACTCCCTGCGGGCCGCCCATTGAAAATGGCGCCTGCGCATTCCGAGATGACAACAGCGGGCTGCCGTTGGGGTCAAAGCTGGGATCTGGAGGTGCCGCTTTATTTCGCGCCTTCTGAAGATTTCGTGGAAACGCCAACGCTCAAGCGTTCGAACGCCCATGATATCGTTGCGGCAGAGTGCAAGGCGGTGCGCGAGAATGTCGGGCTGGTCGATATCTCCGGCTTCTCCCGTTATGAGATCACGGGCCCGAATGCGGAAAGCTGGCTGAACACGCTGTGCGCTACCAAACTGCCTGCACCGGGACGTGCGCGACTGGCGGTACTGCTCGGCCCCGATGGCCGTCTCAAAGGCGATCTGACCTGCATCAATTGGGGGGACGGCACCTATTGGCTGATGGGTAGCTACTACCTGCGCGAATGGCACAAACGCTGGTTCGCCGATCACATGGAAGAGGGCGTGACGCTGCGCGATCTGGGGGAAGAGATCGTGGGCTTTGGCCTGGCCGGTCCAAATTCGCGCAAAGTGATTGAAAAGCTGACCGAGGATGCTGTAGGCGATCTGCCCTTCATGGGCTGCATGGACGCCGACATTGGCATGATCCGCGCGCGTGTTACGCGCATGTCCGTGTCCGGCGAGATGGGCTATGAGATCAACTGCCGCATGGGCGATCACATCACCCTACGCCGCGCGCTGCTGGAAGCGGGCGCTGAGTTTGGCCTGAAAGAGTTCGGCTTCAACGCGATGATGTCTTTGCGTCTGGAGAAAAGCTTTGGGGTCTGGTCTGCCGAATTCACCCAAGGCTACACGCCGGGCGAGACGGGCATGGATCGCTGGATCGCCTGGGACAAGAACTCGGGATTCATCGGCAAAGACGCGGCTTTGAAAGAGCGCGAGGCTGGCGCGAACCGCATGGTCGTGACGCTTGATGTGGCCGACGGTGACAGCGACGCGGCAGGGTATGAGCCTGTGTGGAAAGACGGCAAGATGGTCGGCTTTGTGACCTCCGGCGGCTTTGCGCATACGCTGGGCAAGTCCATGGCACTGGCGATGGTGGACCGCGATGCGGCGGCGGAAGGTACGGAGCTGTCCGTGCATATCGTCGGCGTAGAGCGGGCCGCGAAGGTGATTGCACCGTCGCCCTATGATCCCAAAGGTCAGGCAATGCGGGGGTGATGCGCGTGCAACGAAGGGCCGCGACCGAGCCTGGGAGGGCGTGCAACCAAAGTGTTGAGCGCGTCTTGCTCAATACGTGCAACGGCAGTTTGATTTGCAACGTTGCAATGCGCCCTCCCATCAAACCGGAGGTTTGTCTTCGACAAAACGGGAGGGTCGGGCGCGGCCCCGCGTCGCCGAGGCAAAGGCGAAAATTATGAGTTGACGGCAAAGAAATAGCAGTGCCGGCGGCGGGCGCGCACCGACGGCAGCGATGCGCCCGACATCCCGCTCCTGGCTGAACTGGCGGCGCAGGGCATCACCGAATACATGGCCCTGCCGCTGCGTGCCGGTCACGGCTGCCACAACGCCGCGACCTTCGCCACCAAGCGGGCCGGCGGGTTCACCGACGAGCATCTGGCGCAAATCCT
>JBCCUH010000179.1:0-4866 GCA_039197405.1 Pseudomonadota bacterium | reverse complement strand
GATCCTTGGCGGAATTTTCATCGCGCAACGTCGGCAGTTTTTCGCCAGAGGGCGTGGGTTGTGTCGTCTCGCGTGCTGCCGCACGCGAGGACACGCTCAGCTTGCGGCTTTGGCTACTTCATCGACGATTCGATCCACCACATCTTCCAGCAGATCGGGATCTTCGCATTCGGCCATCACGCGGATCAAGGGCTCTGTCCCGGATTTCCGGATCAACAAACGCCCCTTGCCTTCCAGTTCATCTTCGGCGCCCGAGATCACCTTTTGCACCGCATCTGCGTCCAGTGGGGTTTGCCCGGAGGAGAACCGCACATTCTTGAGCATTTGCGGAACCGGATCGAACACCCGCACAAGGTCAGATGCCTTCCGGCCCGTGCGCGCCATTTCACCCAGAAACTGCAGCCCCGCCATCAGCCCGTCCCCGGTGGTGGCATAATCGGTCATCACGATGTGACCCGATTGTTCGCCGCCAAGGTTCCAGCCGCCCTTGCGCATCGCTTCGACTACATAGCGGTCGCCCACGAAAGTGCGCTCCAGCCGCAGCCCTTTGCCTGACAGGCTACGCTCCAGACCAAGGTTCGACATCACAGTCGCCACAAGCGTACCGCCGTTCAGACGTCCCTCTTCGGCCCAGCGCGACGCAATCAGCCCCATGAACTGATCGCCATCGGCTACATGACCGGTTTCATCCAGAATGATGCAACGATCCGCGTCGCCATCCAGGCAGATGCCCACATCCGCCCCGTGCGCGACCACAGCCTCGGAGGCGGTGGCAGGCTTGGTCGAGCCGCAGTTGTCGTTGATGTTGTAGCCATTGGGCGCAACACCGACCGGGATCACCTCGGCACCCAGTTCCCAAAGCACCTCCGGGGCCGCCTTGTAGGCAGCGCCATTTGCGCAATCGATGACGATCTTCAATCCCTCAAGCGAAAGATCATCCGGAAACGCCGCTTTCACCCGTTCATTGTAGCGCGACCGACCATCGTAGATGTGCCGCGTGCGCCCGATGGACGTGGCTTCGACCAGATCGACGTCACTGCGAACAAGCGCCTCAATCTCGGCTTCCGCCTCGTCGGACAGCTTGAACCCATCGGGGCCGAAAAACTTGATGCCATTGTCGTGATGCGGGTTGTGGCTGGCGGAAATCATGATGCCGACGTCAGCACGCATCGAAGGGGTCAGCATACCAACTGCAGGCGTGGGAATGGGGCCCATCAGGAACACGCTCATCCCTGTCGATGTCAGACCGGCTGTGAGCGCACTTTCCAGCATATAGCCAGAGCGCCGCGTATCCTTGCCAATCACCACCCGGTGCACACCCTTGTGGTTGCGCCGAAAGTAGATGCCTGCCGCCGCACCGATCTTCAGCGCCATATCCGCCGTCATCGGATATTCATTTGCCTTGCCGCGCACACCATCGGTGCCAAAGAGTTTCCGGCTCATGTTTCTATTCCTTCTTGCGCGGCGCGCCAAAGGGCAAGCGCCTGTCGAGTTTCATCTACATCATGGACACGCAATATGTGAACGCCCTGCCGCACTGCATCCAGCGCCAGCGCAACAGATCCCGGCGCGCGTCTTGCGGCCTCGGGTTCAGATCCGAGTGTGCCAATAAACCCCTTGCGACTGACCCCCAGAAGAAGAGCACAGCCCAGCCCGTGAAACAGACTAAGCCCCTGAATCAGCGCGATATTATGGCCCATCGTCTTGCCAAAACCGATGCCCGGATCGATGATGATCCTGTCGCGCGGCAAGCCTGCATCTTCTAGCAGCGTGAGCTGACCGTCCAGAAAGTCATAGACGTCCAGCAGCACATCGTCGTAGCGCGGATCGTGCTGCATGGTTTTCGGCAACCCCTGCGAGTGCATGACGCAGATCGGAGCCGTCCGCTCTGCACACACTGCCGCCATCTTGCTGTCAAACATCAGCCCGGAGACATCATTGGCAATCTGCGCGCCCGCAGCGAAAGCGGCTTCCGCGACGGCAGATTTCCGCGTGTCGATGGAAATCGGTACGTTGATCTGGCCTTGCAGCGCAGCGATCACCGGAGCGGTCCGTTCAATTTCCGACGCAATGTCAACTTCCTGCGCGCCGGGCCGCGTGCTTTCGCCGCCGATGTCCAGGATTTCGGCGCCTGCGCTGATCATCCTTTGCGCGGCGGCAGCGGCGTTATCGATGCCTTGATGTTGCCCGCCATCAGAAAAACTGTCCGGCGTTACATTCAAAATGCCCATGATGCGAGGCGCTGTCATGTCAACGCTGGCAATGGGCGCCCGGGCACGGGTCAGCCTGCCTCGCCAATCTTCGGGCATGTCACTGGCTGGCAGTATGGGGCCGCGCACGCCGCGTCCCATCATCTCGACATGCGTGAACCAACTGGATGTGCCTGCCAGTGGCAAGGCGTCATCGGGGCGCGTAACGCCGGTCTGGGCGAGTGGGCGAAAGTAATCGGGCATAAAATTCCTGAACCTGAATGGCGGGTTTTTCTCAAATCAAACGCGTTCAGGCAATGGGCTCAAGTTCACGTTCTGCAACGGAATATGACCGGAGCGGAATTCCGCCAGTGTCAAAATCATCCATGCCAATGGTCACGATGTCGCGCGCGTTCAACTCTTGCGCGAAACGGGCAACCAGAGCAGAGCCGGAATCGTCGACTTTCGCAGGCCCGTTCACCCACCCCAGAACTGTTCTGGATGGTGCCCAAATGCAGGCCTGGTCATTTTTCATCGCCCAGTCGAGTTCTGTCTTGGTCGCAACGACGGCCAAGCGCGGGTCCTTTGACGCAAGCGCCCAGGCAAGCTGTTCAATCGACAGCAAATCAATGCGCAAGCGGGCAGAGGCTGTATCGGCAAACGTTCCCGAGTGATCCTTGGGCGCGACACAAAAAACCAAAGGGGCACCCATTGCGACAAGCTGCCCGATCCAACCGCTCAGCTTCGGCGAGATAACGGCATCTTGCGACAGAAAAACCACTCGGGGGAAAGGCCCATCACCACCCTGTGCATCAGCGCTTGCAGCGTCAGAGCTGCGCACAATCTCAACACCCAGTTTACCGGCGCCGCGATCAAGCTTTTCGATACGCAGGAAAACCCGTTCCGCCTGCGGCTCTGCCAGAATGCGGGCCGCGATCCTTTCGGCCAAAGTCTCCAGCAGGTCCAGGCGTTCAGCAGCCAGTTCATCGTCAATCGCTTCGGTGACACGGTCATAAGACAGGATGCGATCCACGTCATCGGCCAGATCATCGCTGTCATGCCTGACCTCGACCACAACATTGAAAGCAAGACGTTGGGTCATGTCCCGTTCCGCCTGAAACGCCCCGATCTCAACCGCGACGATGTGATCTCTCAGCGAAATCCGGTCGAGCGGTTGATCGGGCGCAGTCGCACGGGCGCGCTCGATCGGATGGGCAAAAGCATGCTGTATTTCCTGGCTCATGGGTCTGTCCTGAAAAGCGCCCGTCAATCGGTGCGAGCAACGCTCCGCTTGTGTCGGAAACTTACGAGCCGATCAAGATACGCGGTTTAGTTGCGGCTGACGCGGGTGGGTTCGCGGTAGAAATGATGCACACCTATCGTAGCCGTGCGCGGAAACACCCGCGACCAGCGCGGGCGCACTGCCGTGGTATGATAATGCGTTGCGCCATTGGTGATCTTGCGCGGCTTGTCACTGAGCATCAGTTTGGCAATTTTCTTCAAACGCTCATGAACGGTCTTTTCGTGGATCACCTCCGCGCGCCCGTCACAGGTATAGGTGAACTGGCACTGGTATTTGCGCCCCGTGCCTTGATTGATGACACCGCAAACCGTGTCGGGGTAACGCGCACTTTCCACCCGGTTCATGATCACCTCGGCCACCGCGAACTGGCCTTTCACAGTCTCGCCGCGCGCTTCAAAATACAGCGCCTCGGACAGGCACTTGAGGCTTTTTCCTCCTGAGGCGGCAGGCAGGGAATCCAGAAAACTCCGTGTATAGGTTACATCGCCTGCCGAGACCTGACGGAAAAGCGCATCAACCCGCGCGTCTGACAAGGCCAAAGCGGCACTCTTCTCCTTGCGGATCAACGCTCCCAACTCAGAAGCAACCGTTTCCGCCATAGCGGGCACGGCGCTCAAAAACGCCAGACTAGCAGCAATAACAAGACGCATTGGGCACTCACGACCAGTTGCAGATGCGCGTCAGCTAGCACAAGTTGCGACATTTTCCAATTCGCCGGGGCCTGGCCGGATGCGGCGCCGGATGCGGCCTGCACGCCAATCTGGTCAGAAACGCAACATGTTGAGCGCGCTTCGCGTCCAGCTACTTGACCTTGTCGAAGATGGCCAATTGGGCTGCGGCTAAACGTGCCACCGGAACGCGGAAGGGCGAGCAGGACACATAGTCAAATCCGGCCGCCCTGCAAAAGGCAATCGATTCGGGGTTGCCGCCATGTTCACCGCACATGCTTAACGTCAGATCGGGCCGCGCTGCGCGTCCTCTTTGCGCACCAAGGATCAGCAACTCGCCCACCCCGTCTACATCGAGTGTGTGGAAGGGATCTTCGGGAAAGACACCTTGCTGCACGTAATCGGACATGAATCGCCCCGCATCATCGCGCGACAGACCGTAGGTCATTTGCGTCAGGTCGTTGGTGCCGAAACTGAGAAAACTGGACGACATGGCAATGTCTTCAGCGCGCAGCGCGGCGCGCGGTGTTTCCACCATTACGCCCAGCTTGTAGTCCACCGCCTTGCCGGTCTCCGACCGCACCGCCGCTGCGACCAGTTCAATCCGGGATTTGACCAACTCGACCTCGCGCCGGGCAGAAACCAGCGGGATCATGATCTCGGGGGTGATTGCACCGGCGTCCTCACTGACGATGATGGCCGCCTC
>JBCCUH010000178.1:0-4869 GCA_039197405.1 Pseudomonadota bacterium | reverse complement strand
GATGACTGGGCACCGGTCTATTCCTATGACGATAGCTGAGTTTGCCCGGATAGATGCCTGCGAGTTCCTGATGGGATCAGACAGTGCGCCGCATCCCGAAGACGGCGAAGGCCCCAGGCGCCCGGTGCATCTGGACAGCTACCAGATTGCGCGATCTGCGGTCTGCAATGAAGAGTTTGCGGGCTTTGTCAGGGCAACCGGTTACTTGACAACGGCGGAGCGGCAAGGGGTCAGCCATGTTTTCTATTGGCATTTGAGCGATCCGGACACGCATGCCGCCCCGCTGGCCGAGGCCCCCTGGTGGCGTGAGGTGCGCGGCGCGCATTGGCGGCGCCCCGATGGTGCAAACACTGCAATACCCGACCACCCCGTGGTTCATGTCAGCTTTGAAGATGCGCAGGCCTATTGCGCGTGGCGCGGTGCGCGGCTGCCGACAGAAGCCGAATGGGAATGCGCAGCGGCGCAGGCCGACCGGCACGCCCCCAATATCTGGCAAGGCGAATTCCCAAACGCGCCATCAGGGGTGCCCGGTACACGGGCTGTTCAGGCGGCACAGCCCAACATGCACGGCCTTTTCCATGCTTGCGGCAACGTCTGGGAATGGACCGCAGATGGCTTTGGGCGGCTGCACTCGCCGCGTGCGGCCCGCAACCCGTCTGGCAACCTCAAGGCAAATGAGCGCGTGGTCAAAGGCGGCTCATATCTTTGCGCCTCTAGCTATTGCGCGCGCTTTCGGCCCAGCTCGCGCCGTGCCGAGCATCCGCAGGCAACTACCGGCCATTTGGGATTTCGGATCGTAGCAGTTTGATACCGCGCAATTGCGCAAAAATTCAGTGTAGTCGCTCCGAGCGTGCTTTGACCGGCGCGGGTCCGAACAGTCCCAAACTGCGCGGGTCATTCGCGTCTGGCCTCAAGTTTGCGGAGCATCATGCCGATAGCCAGATGCAAAAACACGGAAAAGACGCCCAAGGTCAGCATCGCCGCAAACATCAGATCGGTCTTGGCGCGCCCGTTGGCCAGCAGCATCAGATACCCCAGCCCGCGTGAGGCCCCGACCCACTCGCCGATGACCGCACCGATGGGCGCATAGACGGAGGCAAGGCGGATACCTGAGGCAAGGGACGGCAAAGCCGATGGCACGCGGATATGCCACAGGATGCGGGCGCGCCCTGCCTGCATGGTATGCGCAAGGTCAAGATAGCCCTGCGGCGTTCGCATCAACCCATCCAGAAACGAGGACGTGACGGGAAAGTAGATGATCAGCACCGCCATGGCGATCTTCGACCACAGGCCGAAGCCCAGCCAGAGCGTCAAGATCGGTGCCAGAGCAAACACGGGCAAGGCTTGAGTGAACACCAGCAGTGGTTGTACCAGCACCCGCGCCGCGCGGGAGGATGCCAGCTGGATCGCCGTTGCCATGCCCAATGCCGTCCCGATGAGCAAACCGATCAGCACTTCCATGGCGGTGACCCAGGTATGTTCGGCAATGATGGCGCGGTTGTGCCACCATGTCTCGGCCACCAAGGCCGGGCCCGGCAGGATGAATTTCGGCAATCCGGTGGCGCTGACCACAATTTGCCAAAGCAAGACCGCAAAGGCCGTGGCAAGCAAGGCGGGCGCAGCAGTCACGCCGCGCTCTTTCGCAGCTGCTGCAACAGGGCGGCCTGCCGGACAAGCGTTTCGGGATCGTCGATGGGTCGCGGGGTCGGAGCGGATGGCGGTTCACACCGGGTCAGCCCTTGCGGTGTCATCACGGCAATCTCATGCCCTAGACGCGTGGCCTCGGCCGGGTCATGGGTGACGATAAGGACCGTTTTGCCGCGCAGCAGCTCCACCGCCAGATCCTGCATGGTGGATCGGGTCTGGGCATCAAGCGCCGAAAACGGCTCGTCCAGCAGGATGACCGGCTTGTCTTCCATCAGCGTGCGGGCGAGGGCGACCCGCTGGCGCTGCCCGCCCGATAAGGCAGCAGGTTTCTTGTCTGCATGGGCCGTCAGGCCGACCCTCTCCAGAATGCGGGCCAGTCGATCCGCGTCGGGTTTCTGGCCGCGAAGCCGCGAGCCCAGTCGCACATTCCGGGCAACGCTCGCCCAGGGCAGTAGCAAGTCGTCCTGCGCCATATAGGCGACGCGACCGGCGATGGGCGCGCCATCGGATGTGGTGATCGACCCGTCAAAGTCCGCGCCGGTGCTCAGTCCCGAAATCAAACGCAAAAGCGTGGATTTGCCAACGCCCGAGCCACCCAGAAGACAGGTCCATTGCCCGGCGCTTAGCTGCAGCGTCAGGGGCGCAAAAAGCGGAACGCCGCCAATTGCTGCAGCGCCGCTGACCGTGATACCGGGCGCTTGGGTCACGGGGTCAGACCCATTTGCCAGAAACCGACCTCCAGTTCGGTTGCGGTGCGGAACGTCTGGCACAACCGGCTCCACCGGGGGGAGGCCGTGAAATCGTCCCCCAGACGGCGGATCAACGCCGCGTCAAGCATCGCGCCTACGGCCTTGCAAGCGTCCTGGTAGTCCGCTGACGCATATGTGTTGATCCAATCGGAATAGGCGCCCGATGTTGCCTGAGCGGCCAGCCGCGTTCCAATCTCGCCATAGCCCATGACGCAAGGCGCGAGCGCTGCCAGTAGATCCAGCAGATCACCGCTATACCCAGCTTCAAGCACGAACCGCGTATAGGCAAGGTTCTCGGCCCGCTCCTTTGTGGCGAACAGCTCGTCTTGCGAAATACCGGCGGACTGGCAGACACCAATGTGCAGCTGCAATTCCTCGGCGACCAGCGCATTGACTGTTCCCACTGCGGTCAGCATTTCCGCATGGGTGTCCGATTTCACCACCGCCAATGCCCAGGCCCGCGCAAAATGGACAAGAAATACGTAGTCCTGCTGCAAGTAATGCAGGAAAGCCTCGCGTGGGAGCGTGCCGTCTTTCATCTGCTCGACAAAGGCATGACGGGTGTAGTCCCGCCATGCCGCACCTGCGGCTTCGCGCATCACCGCAAAGCCGTGACCATAGGCGCCACTCATTTTGCGGTCACATCGATGGCAATGGCCTCAACCGGGTTCAGGCTGTCGATCATATTGCTGTCCTTGAGAAAGGCTTCAAAGCGCGCGTATCGTCCTGCGTCAAACCCGGCCGGGCGCAAGGCAAAGCGCGGCAGCGTGTCGGCCCACGCGCGGGCGTTCAGCTCATCCTGAAGCTCGGTCGAGGTGGCCGCAAAGATTTCCCAGCTTTTTTCCGGGTTGTTGACGATGAACTGCGTGGCCTTTTCGGTCGCAGCCAGAAAACGCGCCACTTTGCCCGCGTCCATGCGGTCCGGGTTGGCCACGTAGATCAGCTCGTCATAAGACGGCACGCCTTCCTCTTCGATATAGAAACAACGGCCCGGCACGCCTTCGATTTCCATCTGGTTCAGTTCGAAATTGCGAAACGCGCCGATCACAGCATCGACCTGACCGGACATCAGCGAAGGCGACAGCGAGAAGTTCACATTGATCATTTCGATCTCGTCAACTTTCACACCATGGTTGCCAAGCACCGCACCCAGAACTGCTTCTTCCACGCCAGCAACGGAAAAGCCCACCTTCTTGCCCTTCAGGTCCGCAGGCGATTGGATCGGGCCATCCTGCAGGGCCAGTAGGCAGTTCAACGGGGTGGCCACCAGCGTGCCCACGCGCTTCAGCGGCAGACCCTCATGGATCTGCAGATGCAGTTGCGGCTGGTAGGATACGGCTAGATCGGCTTGACCTGCGGCCACAAGACGGGGAGGGGCCGAAGGATCGGCGGGCGGAACAATCTCGACCTCCAGACCCTGGTCGGCAAAATAGCCGTTTTCCTGCGCGATGATGATCGGACCGTGATCAGGGTTCACGAACCAGTCCAGCAGCAAGGTCATTTTGTCCGCCGCCATGGCGGGGGCTGCGGCTATCAGGGCCAGCGCTGTCAGCAAGTGTTTCATGGGGTTTCCTTTCTTTCTTCAAGAGGCAGAGGCGGCGACGAGAACGATCTCGCCGGGCCAGTGGGGATGTATGTCTTCAGCGGCGCGCCAGGCCCGCAGGCCGGTGGCGCAACACAAGGCAAGGCGCGAATGTGCGCGAGGTAGCGTCTTGATCACCTCCTGCGCGGTCATGTGCAGCGCTGATGGATGCAATGGGGCGGCTTCCGGTCTCAGCTCGATGATGTGGTCCTGATCGGTCAGCTCCGAGGCCGCGATGAAGCGAAAGGGCTTTTCCGGCTCCGGGGCTGCGTCAAAGCGAAAGCTGGAGGTCCGCAAGCCAAGTGCCTCAAAACGGATCAGTTGGCCAAGCGGCGATGGCGCCAGCCCCAGCAGCACCGCCAGTGCCATCTGGGCCTGCAGCGCGCCGATCATTCCGACGACAGGGCCAAGCACGCCGGACGTGTTGCAGCTTGCGCTGCTGTCCGGGGCACTCGGAAAGAGCGCCCGCAAAGAAGGAGCCCCGCCGCAAAACCCGCCTGCGTAGCCGCCAAACCCCAACACGGAGGCGCTGATGAGCGGTGTGTTTTTCTCAAGGCAGATATCGCTTAGCAGATAGCTGACAGCATGGCTGTCGGCACAGTCCATCACCAAATCGGAACCGGCCACCAGATCCGGTGCAGTTGCCGGGGTCAGGCTTTTGGGTAATGCGTTGACGCGGATATCGCTGTTGATGGCGGCGCATCGTGCAGCAGCAACTTGCGCTTTGGAGCTCCCGCAATCGGATTCTGTGAAAAGGGTCTGACGGTGCAGGTTGCTCAAGGCCACGTCATCGCCGTCAACGATGGTCAGCCTGCCGATGCCGGCCCCTGCCAGCAAGGGCAAAGCCGGGGCAGCCAGCCCGCCTGCGCCGATCACCAAAACCTTGGCTTT
>JBCCUH010000177.1:0-4872 GCA_039197405.1 Pseudomonadota bacterium | reverse complement strand
TCGGTCCAGCCCTTGTCCATGATAAAAAGGTTGGTGAGGTTGCTTGGCAGGATCGGGTTCGGCCCGTCGGTGACCATCTCGACGGTCATATCGTCAACGGCGCGCACCTCGGTGATCGAGCCGATCAGCTCTTTCATGTCGGAATTGGGCTGCTGCGCCCGTTCGTAGCTGAACACCACGTCTTCGGCAGTGAAATCGCTGCCATCATGGAACTTGACACCCTCACGCAGTTTGAAAACCCAGACGTTCGGATCGCCTTCCTTGGGCGCCCATTCCGTGGCCAGCGCAGGTTCGAACGCACCGGTGACGTCGCGGATGATCAGCGGCTCATACATCTGATGGCGGATCGTATGCGTCGGGCCTTCATTCTGCGCATGCGGGTCCAGTGTCAGCGCATCGCCCGAGCGCGCCCAGCGCAGCGTTTCGGCACTGACCATCGCGGTCGTTGACGCCAAAATCGCCGCCGTCGCCACAAAAGTTGACAGTTTCATGGGTTTCTCCCTGTTGTATCTTGATGGGCGCAGCATGGTTGTTTTCACCCGATTGGCAAGATCACATCGCGTTTTTCCTGCCAGGATAACAGGTTTCCCGAAGGGGGTTGCTCTGCATTGCGCAACGCTTCCGACAGGGCCACGGTTTTGCCTTTCCGATCCTGCAGCACGCGCTAAACTTGCCCTGTTCCTTACGGAGAAGACCCCAAGAATGATCCATTTCGCGATCCTCGTTTTGGCCATCTGCGCGCCGCTCGCGGCAGGCGCGCAAGCCGTGCCGGGCGCAATAGATGACAGCGATTACGCGCCGCTTACGCTTCGCGAAGCGGAGCTGGGACAGCTTCTTTTTTATGACCCGATCCTTTCGGGCAATCGCAACGTCGCCTGCGCCACCTGCCACCACCCGTCGCTGGGCACCGCCGATGGCGTGTCGCTGTCCATTGGGGATGGCGGGATCGGGCTTGGGCTGGAACGCCAAGCCGATCCGGCCAATCCACCGCTGAAACGCATCCCGCGCAACGCGCCGGCGCTCTTCAATCTGGGTGCGCGTGAGTTCACCGTCATGTTTCATGATGGCAGGTTAGAGGCGGCCCCCAATCATCCGCGCGGTCTCAGGTCTCCGCTGGATGCGGACATGCCCGAAGGCTTCGCCAATGTGCTGTCCGCCCAGACCATGTTTCCTGTGCTTAGCCGTGACGAGATGGCAGGGTCCTATGATGAAAATGAGATTGGCCGCGCGGTGCGGCAGGGTAAGATCTCCGGGCCGGGCGGAGCCTGGGATTTGCTGGCGCAGCGTGTCAGGGCGATCCCGGACTATTCCCGGCAATTTGCTCAGGCCTATGAGCACATCGACCAGCCTCAGGACATCGGCTTTACCGATATTTCCAACGCGATCGCGGCTTTCATGGCCTTCGAATGGCGCTCTGACACATCGCCTTTTGACGCCTATCTGCGCGGGCAGGGCACGCTTGCACCCCAGGCCGATCAGGGCAGGACCCTCTTTTACGGTAAGGCCGCCTGCAGCAGCTGCCACAGCGGCAAGTTTCAGACCGATCACCGGTTTCACGCGATGGCCGCCCCGCAGATCGGTCCGGGCAAGGCGGCGGATTTTGAAACCCATGCCCGCGACGAGGGCCGCTTTCGCGTGACCGGCAAGGCCAGCGACCGGTTCGCGTTTCGCACGCCATCACTGCGCAACGTGGCGCTGACCAGCCCATATGGTCATGCAGGCAGCCACGCCAGCCTGACAGGGTTCGTGACAGATCACGCAGATCCGGTTCGGGCGTGGAGCAGATATGACTCGGCGCAGGCCATTCTCGCCCCGCTGGATGTGGATGATTTTCGTATCCTGAACGACACGGCGGAGGCCAGGGCCATCACATCCGCGGTCACAACGCCGCCGGTCCAGCTGGACCAAAGCGAGGTCGCAGCCCTCGCCGCTTTTCTGGACAGCCTGACCGATCCGGTCGCCATGACAGGCAGGCTCGGCGTGCCAAAGTCGGTGCCAAGCGGTTTGCCGGTGCCTTAGGGAGGCGCTCGCAAATGCAGATCACTGCTTAAAGCTTGGTGATCCGCAAAGTCTGTCCGGCCTGCGCCTCATGCTGTGATACGCTGCCATCGGGCCATTCCACACGAACCTCGGCGTGCTTTGCCGTTCCAAGCCCGAAATGGCGCGGCAGCAATTGCCCACCCGCATGGCCGCCACCGATAACGTGCTGAACGCTTTGAGTTTTTCCGGCTGTCGTCACGGTGATCACAGCGCCGATCGCATTGCGATTGCCGGTCTTTTGTCGCAGATCAATCCGCAGCCAATTGCCGCTGGCCTCTGTGATATTGCGGTAAAGCTCCAAAGGCGCGCGGCGATTGCTCACGATCAGATCCAGCAAGCCATCGCCATCAAAATCCGCCAGGGCACCGCCGCGCGAGCGGTCAACAGTCGCGATGCCCGCCTCGACGCCTGCTTCCGTGAAGGTGCCATCAGGCCGCTGCATCAGCAGGTTGTTGGGATCGCGCGTCGCCATGCCGGGCATCTGATCCACATTGCCCTTGGCGATGAAGAGATCCGCCAGCCCGTCATTGTCCACATCGCCAAATTCGGCATGCCAGCCGGTCGAGGGCCTGCCGTCCTCGCCGGTGTAAGGCCGGTGCGCATAGGTGCCGATCCCGTAAGGCGCATTGGCATAGCTGCCGTCTGATTGCGCGATCTGCATCAGCTGATCCCCCATAGAGGTCAGCATCACCTCATCGCGCCCATCGCCGGTCAGATCGCGGCTGGCAATGCCCATGCCCCAAAGCGCAGTGCGTTCCCAGCCATCTTGCTCTGTCAGAAAGCGGCGTTCGGCAATGTCCCACATCTGCTCGTGGCCTGCGCGCACATAGTAGTGACGGTCGTTTGACAGGCGCAGGGCAGGGCGCCCGCGCGCATCCCGAGCGGCAAGAATGGACAGCGCGCAAAACCCCGGCTCCAGCGTTTCACGGGTATACCCGCGTTCAGCAGGCCAAAGCAGCGCATTGCTGTCGCAGGCCTCAAACGGCCCATCCGGGTCATCGCGGTCAACGTAGTTGCCGACGGCCAGAACGGGGCGCGCCTGCCCGGCGTCCCACCAGGCGGTGAAGGCGGTGCTCCAGGCATCGCCCGCAGGAATGCCCCATTCCGCCGTTGCATCGGTGAACTGGCAATCGCCGGTGCCTTTCAAAACCACATTGCCGCCCACGCGCAGTACAAAAAGATCGATGTGACCATCGGAATTGATATCAATGGGATAGGCGCCGGTCACACCGGTCAGCGTTGGTACGCCGCCAGCGGTGAACGTAAACTCGCTGGTGTTGAGGATCAGCGAGGCGGGCGCAGCGCCGCCAGCGGCAAAAATATCGGGCAGCGCATCGCCATTGCAATCAAAGACCGCAATCCCGCCACCGACAAAATGCTCCCAATCCCCGGTGTAGCTGTGCGGCGGCAGGGCGCTTGAGCGATCCTCAAACGCGGGTCCGGCAGCGGCAATGCCGGCGCTTAGGCATAAGGCGACAGCGCTTTTCATGCGGCCCGCGCATCCCCGCCTGCGATCAGCGCGTCGGTCATCACAGACAGCGCCAGCGCAGAGGCACCGCGCGCCCAAACCAGATCGCCCCAGGCATTTACCGCAACCCGGCAAGGTTTACGCCCTTCCGTGAGGGTCAGCTTCTGCATCGCTTCCACCACATCTTCAGTGAAAAAGTGATCGAGCTGCACACGCTGGCCGGACAGGATTATCAGCGCCGGATCAAAAAGCTGCACCACGTTTGACAGCCCAAGCGACAGATATCGGCTGGCCCTGCGAAAAATCGTCTCCGCAGAGGCATTGCCGCTTCTCGCCTGCTCCATGAGGGCCACCAGCACGTCCTCGTCCGGCGCCGTGCGGTCAAATCCGCGATCTAGCGCTGTCGCAGCCTCGCGTGTCAGCGCGTAATCGGCAACATAGGCTTCAAGACAGCCGCGCTGACCACACCGGCACAGCGCACCATCCAGTTGAACCTTAGTATGCCCAAGCTCCATGCCCATGCCATGGGCGCCGCGATAGATCTCATTGCCCAGCACCAGCCCCATGCCGACACCGCTTTCAATGGTGACAACGGCAAAATCGGCCATGGCGCGGCCTTCGCCGAACCAAAGCTCCGCCAGGGTGACCATATTGGCGTCATTATCCAGTGCGACGGGGATGGCGAAATGATCCGAAAAAACAGCGGCCATGCGTTCATCGCGCTCTGCTAGCAGCGAAGACCAGGCCACGCGCCCCGTGCTGTGGTCAATGATACCGGGCAGGCCGATGCCAATTGCTTTGACGTCAGCGCGGCTGACGGGGCTGGTCTCGATCAGCGTCTCGATCAGCATTTCGGTCTCGCTCAGCAAGTCCGCGAGATTGCGCCGCGCCTCATGCGAGGGCAGGGTCGAGCTTGCAATGACATTGCCTGCGAAATCGGCCAGAACCGCAGAATGCCGGCTCAAAGACAGTTTGATACCAATGACATAGGCTGCTTCCGCCACCACTTCGAGATCGACGCGCGGGCGCCCGCGCCCGGTTTCACGCGGTGCACTTTGCACCTCCCGCAACAGCCCCGACGCAATGAGATCAGCCGTCAGTGTCGTGGCAGAACCGGCACTGATATCCAGCGCATGGGTGATGTCAGCCCGCGCCGCCAGTCCATGGGCGCGCACATGTTCGAACACCTCCTGCCGCAGCGGACGGCTCGCCTCTCTGGAGGGCAAAAGCGGTCCACACCCGGCAGTGCTGCCTGTGTGATCATGGTGTTTTGTCAGAACATTCATTAATTCTGCCTTCAAAATATATAGACGACAATATCGTCCAAAACCCACGGTATCGCCAAGCCTAGGCACGAAAATCGC
>JBCCUH010000176.1:0-4874 GCA_039197405.1 Pseudomonadota bacterium | reverse complement strand
GGCATTTCGAGTATTGTCCGGCCCGTCTCGCGGGACCCGTAGCTCAGCTGGATAGAGCGCTGCCCTCCGAAGGCGGATGTCAAGTCTGGCGATGGCGATAGGTGCTGGAAGAAAAAAGTGACTATACAACGGCTTGAGCGGATTTCGGGTTCGCTCTTCAAGAGGCCGAAAATCTCGCGTAAGCATGGCGTAAGCATCTCGCGAACGGTATGCACCCGTAGCTCAGCTGGATAGAGCGCTGCCCTCCGAAGGCAGAGGCCAGAGGTTCGAATCCTCTCGGGTGCGCCAAGTTCCTCCACAAAATCAAAGCATTAGAAGTTTCCGCTAATTGGGAAACAGTGCTTACGCGCTGCTTACGTGGCCACTTTGCGGAAGCAAGCGGGTTCACTCGGACGCGCTGAAACATCCATCGACCCTTTAAGCCTTGCTGCGCTCCTGGGTTCGAATCTCACGTGGCCCGCCACCTGCCAAGTGGTTCGCCGTGGTCAGACTGCGCGCTCGGCAGCGCGCCGCGACCGCCAAAGGTTCGACCACCACCCGGCGGGCCCCGTGAGATTCGAACCCAACAGCCGCAGTACGATTTGGCAAGTGGACGGCTGCTTCAGCACGCCCGAACGAACCGCCTGTCTACGCAGAATGGCCACGTAAGCACTACTCTCCGAGGAGTGCGACATGCCAAGACATTGATTTATTTTAGAAAATGGCGCGCCTAGACGGAGAGAGTTCGAACACTCTGTTTGCGGCGCTTGAGGAATGGGAACGCCATCTCGCATCGATAGACCTTAACGGTCTGAGGTGCGACGATGACAAGTTCGCGCCTTGATTTCAATAAGTTAGCAGCTTCGGCGGCGGACAAGAAAAAGAAGTACCCGCCGCCGTTTTCGCTGCGCCTGACCTATGAGGAGCGGGTACGGCTAGAGGCCGAGGCGGGCGACAAGCCGCTTGGCGCCTATATCCGCGAACGGCTGCTTGGCAATGACGCCACGCCACGCAAGCGGCGTGGAAACAGCCCGGTCAAGGACAAGGAAGCGCTAGGTCGCGTCATGGGCGCGCTCGGTGCATCACGGCTTTCGTCGAATCTGAACCAGCTCGCCAAGGCCGTGAACGCAGGGGCGCTGCCTGTCACGCCGGAAACCGAAGGCGAAATCAAGGAAGCCTGCCGTGACGTTGCGGCGATGCGAGCGGACCTGTTGCGCGCGCTTGGTAAGTCTCCGGGGGGCAAGTCACCGGGAGACGGGCCATGATGCTGAAAGCGAAAGAGCGCGGGAATGCTCCGCAGCTCGCGCGCTACCTTCTGACGTTGCGCGATAACGATCACGTCGAACTGCACGAGGTGCGCGGCTTCGTCAGCGACGATCTGGTCGAGGCGTTTCATGAGACAGATGCCATCGCACAAGGAACCCGCTGCAAGAACAACCTGCTCTCGATGAGCCTGAACCCACCGGAAGGCGCAAATGTCTCAATAGAGGATTTCGAACAAGCCATTGAACAGGTCGAGAAGAAGCTTGGCCTGGAAGGCCAGCCGCGCGCCATCGTTCTCCACGAAAAAGACGGGCGGCGTCACGCCCATGCGGTCTGGTCCCGGATCGATAGCGACCGGATGCGGGCTATCAATCTCCCATACTATAAGGAACGGCTGCGCGAGGTGTCGCGGGCGCTGTTCCTTGAGCATGGTTGGGATATGCCGCGTGGGCTTGAAGACCGCCGCCTGCGCGATCCGCTGAACTTCACACGTGCGGAATGGCAACAAGCGCGGCGGGCGGGCCTCGATCCCAAAGAGCTAAAAGCAGTGTTTCGAAAGGCCTGGGACGCCTCCGACAGCCGGGCGGCATTCGAACAGGCGCTCAAGGAGCGTGGCTTCTGGCTTGCCAAGGGTGATCGTCGCGGCTTCGTGGCCATCGATTATCGCGGTGAAGTGTACTCCGTTGCCCGCTATGCAGGTGTCAGGGCAAAGGACACACAAGCCAGGCTTGGCGATCCAAATACCCTGCGCTCCATCGATCAGGTGAAAGCCGACATCGCAGAACGCATGACGGCCAGGCTGGAAGCATTCATCAAGGAGGTCGAACGCGATGCTTCGCGCCGCACGGCTTATGTCGATTTCCGCAAGGCCGAAATCGTCGGGCGGCACCAGGACGAGCGCAAGCAACTCTCCGAGTCGCAGGAGACGCGTTGGAAAGCAGAAACACTGGCCCGTGCCGCGCGCCTGCCTAAAGGGTTCTCAGGTATCTGGCACCGCCTGACGGGCCGCTATGCCAAGGTGAAAGCGCGGAACGAACGCGAAGCACTTGACGGGGTGCGGCGCGACCGGGCCGAAAAGGACGCCTTGGTGATACGTCAGCTTGACGAACGGCAGGCGCTTCAACTCGAAATCAAAGCACAGCGCGAAGCTGCCCAAGAGGAGCTGTTGCAATTGCGCGCGGACGCGGCGCAGTACCTCAATGTTGACGATCAACAGCACGATCACACGCAGGAAAACACACGTGGCAGAAACGGCGATGATGATGGACCGCGCCCAAGGCCACGCACACGACGAAGGCGCGGCTTCGATCCCTGATGCGTCCCAACGCATCCTCTCTCTTGCGTTCAAGAAAACAGCCCGAACCATCGGGGCCTTCATGGGCCAATGATGATGTGAGCCGGGGCCGAAAGGCCCTGAGCGGTTCGGGGCCTCCTTGAAGCAAAAGGAGGATGAAATGAAACTCATCACACGATCCGAAGCGGCAAAGCGCAGCACGGTCGAACTGTACGGCCTGCGCAGGGCGGCATTCATCGCCTTCACAGCCGCCGCGCGCGGCTCGCAAGAGCAACGCAACGCGCTGTCTTCGATGCGCAATATCGAAGCCGAATTGGCGATACGTCCGCCGGGTCTGTAACTTCGGTGCGGCTGGCCGAAATGGTCAGCCGTCTTCGCCGAGAAAGGTCAGGAGCGGCTCCATGTCTCCCCTGTCTGCCGCTCGCAAGGCGTTGATATAGGCTTTGCGGCGTTCGTTGTCGGCTTGAAGATCAAAGCCGCTCGCCCAGGCAATCGGCGGATGTTCGTAGATGTCTTCAAGCAGGATATCGGCGGCAATCCGGGCATGGCGACCATTGCCGTTCGCGAAGGGATGGATTTGCACCATCCGGTGATGAAAGCGGGCAGCGGCTTCAAGCGGCGTATAGACGTCATGCTCTGCCCAATGGCGTGCATCGTCCAGCAGCATGCGAAGCTGCACGGCAATGTGCATGGGATCGATGCCGATGTTCTTCTCAGTCAGTCGGTATTCGCCTGCCCAGGTCCAAACGTCGCCGAACAAGCGTTTGTGCAGGGTGCGGATGAAGGCGTCATCGAAGATCGATCCGCCGCGCCGCCGGGCAATCCACGTTAATCCCTGCTCGATATTGGCCTGTTCCAGTTCATCGAGCTCGCCGCGCGTCGTGACGTGTGGGAATTTGAGGCCATCCCGTTCATCGGGATCAAGGGGTGTTGCGCCATCGGGTTCGATGAAGGTCATTTGACCTCCCAGAAGTCAGGCGGCATGTCACGCGTGAGCTGGCTTGCAAGGTCTTCAATCCGCTGCTTTGTCTGCTTCTTCGTGAGCGATTGCAGTTCGAGCGCCATGTGGGCGCTGGCGCGTTTAATCCGGGCTTCCGCTTTCTTGCGCGCCTGGTCGCGGATGATGTCTTCAACACGCGCGCCCTGCGGAACGATGGCATAGACGAACCGACCGCCCATTGTATCGGCAAGCTTCTGCATCTGTTTGATGGTGATGGCCCCGTTGCGCTCGTTGCGCTCAGCCTGAAAAATGGCGGCACGGGTCACGCCAGCGCGTGCCGCAACTTCGGCGCCCGACATGCCTAGTGCTTTGCGCAGCGCTGACAGCCAGCCCTCACTGGGCTGCTTCAGGTTGTCAAGCTGCTGTGCCGTGCGATTGATGATCTGCACGTACTGCTTTCTGGCTGTGTCCTTGACGCTCATTGCATGTTTCCTTATCCGCGAACCCGTTGATTTGTATATTTCATGATATGCGAATATAATTTATTTGTCAATCATTAGATACTCATAAATTCCCTTTTTGCATATTAAAACATATCCAGTATGCTCTGAACTGTAAATCAAAAGATATGCATGAAACCCGGCTAAACGTCTGGTCAGCCTAAAAATCTAGTCGGTTGCGCATGCTACCGGACTAGGCCCGCGCCAATGAGCAGGGGGAAGCCGTCAAGACCGCAGTTAGCGGAGGGGAATCACCCGTCCTGCACAAGCCAATGGCGCGGAAGGACGGGGAAACCGCTGGCTGCGCCCACAGGTATGGTCTTTACGGATGATGGGCCGCAGGCCCCCAATCGAAAACAAGTCAGCCCGTCAGGGATGGCACGTCAAGCGCTACGCATGGAAGCCGCATGGCGAGACTACAGGCTCGGTCCCCGACAGCCCGGCCAGAAGGGTTGCGCCAAAAAACCCAATCCGCTTCTGAACCGAAGAGTGTTGACTCAATTTGCAAACTATTGCGGACGTTGATTCCGCCATCTAAAACTGATTAACGGTCCATTTGATACCAGCATTTACGATCAATCAGTGGATGAATAACCGCGACAGGGTGTGGGTACAAGCTTGGTTGACTATCTTGAACTGACAATCGATGAGCTTTTGCTTGACGAAGAGAACCCAAGGCTTGGTTCTGTTGGCAGTCAATCGGAAGCGCTCGACGCGCTGCTAAAACTAAATCAAAGCCATTTTCGCAACCTGATGCTGAGCATCAAGCGTAATTGATCAGCCCCCACCAAGTGGTCCGGTTCGAAGTTTAGTGCATTGGTGGTTTCTCGGCCAAGCTGGATGGTTGGCGTAGCGTAGCGGAGCCGAGCGGCCAGCTTGGCGGAATGATCGTTTCTGG
>JBCCUH010000175.1:0-4903 GCA_039197405.1 Pseudomonadota bacterium | reverse complement strand
GTCGGGCGGCGAACAGCAGCGCGTGGCCTTTTGCCGGGCGCTGGCCAACAAGCCGCGCCTGCTTTTGGCCGATGAGCCGACGGGCAATCTTGATCCTGCAACGTCCGATACGGTCTTCGCGGCCCTGATGGCGCTGGTGCGCGGCACCGGGCTATCGGCCCTTATCGCTACGCATAATCTGGAACTCGCGGGCCGAATGGATCGCCAATTGCGGCTGGACGCGGGGCGGCTGACAACGCTGTGATGCCGCCGCACTCCGGCGCAGTGTCATTTTTCCGCCTGATTTCTCAGATAGCCACGGCGTTCTGTGACGTAACGAGTGAACGAGGCGCATCGCGTGACCCCGATTTTGATTGTTTTACTGACCGGTCTGACGATGATCGGCGTGACCACCGTGACGCCGGATACCGAAACGGAAGAGGAACCGTCACAATCCTCTGACGAGGGCAGTTCCGACAGCGCAAGCACAGACACCGACGCAAGCAGCCCACTGACCGAAGCCGAACGCCTGATCCAGCAAGAGGCCGCCGCCGCAGGCGCTGACACAGCAGCCGCAGCCACGTCGCCCGCAGATGCAGCAACAACCGGAACAGCGGCAGCACCCAGCGCCGCCACTTCCGCCGCACCCGCCAGCAGCACGGCACCAGCCACTACCGCAAATGGCACGGCTGAGCCTGATGTGATCACGACGACCACAACTGATACCGGCATCAGCGTGACCGGGACCGCAAGCGGTGAGGCGCTTACCGGCGGCACCGGTGACGATGTGCTCAACGCGGGCAGCGGCGATGATACGGTTGAGGGCGCCGCCGGGGCGGACAGCCTCTTTGGCGGGGCTGGAAATGACACGCTTTTGGGCGGCGCTGGCAGTGGCCCCGATGATCTGGCGCCTGATACGCTGGTGGGCGGCGACGGCGACGACAGGATTGTCCTCGGTGAGGGCGACAGCGGCACCGGGGATGCGGCAGGCGGCGATGGCACCGCTGGCTCTGATACATTCGTGCGCAGCGCTGATGTTCTGGCGCGGGTTCTGGTCACGGATTTCAGCGAGACCGATGATGTGATCGTCGTTGAATACGCTGGCGCGGATGCACCGGCGTTGGTGGACCAGCGCGTCGCGTCAGACGGGCTGATCATCGAGCTTACCGATGGCAGCCAGATCGAGCTTGCAGGCAGAACCGCGCCGATTTCCACCGATCTGATCAGCTTTGTTAGCGTAGCGGCAGACTGACCGCGCCGTGCCCCCGTAACGGCGCAAGGTCCAGGCTTCGCATGCGCAGTCCTAGAGGATAGTTTTTCCTTGACCGTCAGGGCCATGCTCAGCACGGTCCGGCAAACTTCAGGGAGAGCAGGACATGCCGGACGTATTCGTCACCGAAATTCACGCAGTCACAGAGAAGGCTCTGGCCGCGCACGGCGCCTCGGCACATGTGGCATCGGAAATGGCCAAGGCCGTCGCCTGGGCCGAGGCGCGCCGCAACCGTATCTGCGGGCTTTACTATGTGGAAAGCTATTGCCAGCAACTGGTCAGTGGCCGCGTCGACGGACGCGCGGTGCCGCAGGTCAGCCGCCCCCGGCCCGGCGTTGTAGCCATCGACGCGGCCAACGGGTTTGCCCAGCCCGCATTCGCCCATGCGCTGCACGAAGCTGTGGGCGCCGCGAAAGAGCAAGGTATCGTCTCGGTCCCGATCAGCCGCGCCCACACCTGCACAGCGCTTGGCTATTTCACCGAAATGGCCGCAAAAGCCGGCGTCATGGCGCTGGGGGCGACCAACGCCTCTCCGATTGTTGCGCCTCCCGGCGGCAAGACCCGCGTGATTGGCACCAACCCGATGTCCTTTGCTGCGCCCGACGGGCAGGGCGGGATCGCTATGGCTTTCGACCAATCCACAACCACTGTTGCGCTGGGGCGCATCACCATGGCCAAGGCAGCGGGGGAGCTGATCCCCGAAGGCTGGGCCGTGGACGCGGACGGCAAGCCGACCACCGATCCGGAGGCAGCGCTCAAAGGCTCGCTCACCTCGCTGGGCGGGCTTGAGCAGGGTTACAAAGGCTGGGGCTTTGGCCTGATGGCGGAGCTTCTCGCCGCGGGCATGACCGGCGGTTTTGTCAGCCGGGACGTCAAGCCGCTGAAAGCGCCGGAAGGCGATCCGCACAATCTTGGCCAGTATTTCATCCTGATCGATCCAGCCGGTTCTGGGGCGTTCTTCGACAGGCTCTCGCAGGTGCAGGAAGGCGTTGCGATGGATCAGGGCGCACGCATGCCCGGCGCCAACAAAACCCTGACCGATCCCGTCGATGTACCAGAGCCGCTGTGGACCCAGATGCTCACGCTCAGCCAGGGACCCGCTCACGCATAAGTGTGATGATAGTGAGCGCGGCTTGCGCCAGATAGGGGTCATGAAACGTATCATTGCCCTGACGCTGGCCGCGTCCCTTGCCACCGCATCTGCAGCCACTGCGATGCAGATCCCGTTCAACTCCGGCTGGAAAGAGCAGAAATTCTCGCTCTTTTCCAAAAACCGCTACAGTTTCGGCGGCAGCACGCTTGGCGTAACCTCCGACGGGGCTGTGTCCATGGCCTACACAGCTGTGCCGGAAAAGCTCTGGGGCGCGAATTCCGCCTCCTGGAAGTGGAGCGTCGATCAATCGGTTCCCGCCACTGATCTGCGCAAAAAGGGCGGCGATGACCGCAACCTGGCTATGTATGTTGTCTTTCTGCCGCAAGCAGATGCGCAGGCCAGCAAAGGTGCTGGCATCCGGTCGCTACTGAGCAATCAGAACGCCCGCGTTCTGGTCTATGTCTGGGGGGGCGATCACGGGCGCGGCAAGTTGCTGTCCAGCCCATATCTCGGCAATCGCGGTAAAACGGTAGTGTTGCGCGATGCAGGCACCGGCAGCCACGCGGAAAACGTCAATCTTGCCGCCGATTACAAACGCGCCTTTGGCGGCAGCAAGGGGGCCGTCGTGGGCATTGCGGTCTCCGCCGACAGCGATGACACGGACAGCAAAATCAAAGGCGCCATCGGTAACCTCAGCCTGCAGTAATCTGAACGCAGCCTAGGCTTGCTGAGTCAGGTAAACACCAGCTGCCATCAGGAAAATTCCACCCGCTCTCATACCCGAGAGCGGGCTTGTCTGTGCGCCAAAAAGGCCAAAGTGGTCGATGGCCGCCGCGCTGATAAGCTGACCGAGCAGCACAAAGAACACCGCGTTTCCAACCCCGAATTTCGGCGCGATGAAGGTGATAGACAGCACATAAAACGCGATCAGAACCCCGGCCAGAAAAAGGTGTCTTGGCGCGGCTGATATCGCCCCGGCGGGCCTGAAACCACCGATGAGATAGACCACCAGCGCCGATGCAAAGGCGATGGCAAACAAGATGACCGAAGCGGCCACAGGCGATCCGATCCGGCTTCCCAAAGCGGCATTCAGCGCCGCTAGGATCGGAATGCCGATACCGGCGCACAGCATCACGAAAGCATAGGTCGTTGTCGGCATCGCGAATTGCTCCTGATCTGGCCCTTGACGCAGATCAAGGCATGACGGCCTGCCGCATGCAAGCCTGCAAGGCAATAATGCAGGGCAATAATCATGGAGGCGATCATTCGTTTACTTCTGGCGATTACGATCACCGCTGCACTGGCAGGCTGCATGGGCCAGCCGCAGGTGAATGGACGGCAGCTTTACATGCAACACTGCGCTGGCTGTCACGGCCTGACTGGCCACGGCGATGGTCGCATGGGTCACGGCCTTGTCACGCGGCCTGCGGATCTGACGCGCCTGTCTGCGCGCAACGGCGGCACATACCCGCGTGATTTCGTGCTGTCCAAGATGGATGGCTACGCGGCGGGTGCGCATAACACCAGTGCAATGCCCGAGTTCGGCAAGCTATTGCGCGGGCGCACGGTCAAGATGCAGAACGCCGATGGTAGCGAGACCCCTGTGCCCGAGCCGCTTCTGGCGATCAGCCAGTATCTGGAGCGTTTGCAGTCCGAAGTTTAGGCGACGTAGAAGGTCGCCGTTGCGTCAGCCACGGCTTTGCCAGAGGGTTCGGCAAACATGGTCGCGCGCGCGAAATAGATGGCTTTGCCGGGTTTCACGACTTGAGCTTCGCAGCGGATCAGCTCGCCGACGCCAGGGCGCAGAAACTGGGTGTCCAGGTTGGTGGTGGCGAAAGCCTTGAACGCTCCCTCCTGCGAGGCGCAGGCAAAGACCATGATCGTGTCCGCCATCGTGGCCAGCGCCTGCCCCGACAGGATATCCCCGACGCGCATGAGATCAGGCGCAATCGGCATGGTTGCCGTAACTTTGCCCGGCGTGACGTCGGTGAATGTCAGATCAAGCGCACGCACCCAAGGTGCAAAAAATTTTTCAAGCGCGGCTTGGGCGTCGGCTGGGGTCATATGCGGTCTCGGCTGTGATGCGTCCTGCAGCATATCCTATGTGCGCAGCGTCCGGCTTGGCAATCGGTGTTCTGGCTGAGGCGCAGGTGCGCGCCTGCGATCTTGGCGTTTCAGGACAGTGGCGGTGCTGGGTCGCACTCCCGAAACGCACGTATTGCGGGGGCCGCTCCGGACAGATCGACAACCCGCTGCAGCGGGCCAAGTATCGCGATGGCTGCCTCGTTGATCTCCAGCCCGGTCAACACATTGCCAAACCCGACGTCTGAAACGGAGAGAGTGGCCCCGCTGATCTGGTGGCGCGACGTCGAAATAAACGGGCCGCGCGGCGCAAACTGGATCGAAAACACATCTGCGGCGGGCCATCCATCCGGGTGGGTCAGCGTCAATGTGTAAAGCTGGCCGTCAAATGTCATTTCTACCACTGTGGGCGAGGATGCGTCTGAAACCCTGCAGACCGGACTTGGCGAAAACTCCCACGCGCGCGCAGGCAGTGGCAG
>JBCCUH010000174.1:0-4913 GCA_039197405.1 Pseudomonadota bacterium | reverse complement strand
TTGAGGGCCGAATTGGCGATACGAAAACGGTGATCGCTTTTGAAGGCGATAATGGATCTGCGGCTGTTGCCGGAGGCATGTCGCTGGTTGCCGATTAGATCGGCCAACCCTGGCCGCCTTTTGCTGCCTGAACTGCACATGTGACCTAATCGCAAATGCACCCAGATAAATGGTATTGAGGCGTGACAAGGTGCGAAATATCCACAATATAGTGCGTGAGCAGCATTTTATTGAGGGTAGAGCTAAAATGGCCACCAAATATCGCGCCCAATTTGGGCTTTCCATGGTTGCAATTGCCGCAATCACATCGCTTTCCGGCTGCAGTTTCGTGCGCAATACCGTCGACGCTGTGACACCGGATTTGCAAAGAGCGGAGTTCTCGCGCTCTTCCTTTGCCAGCACGGATCTGGATGGATATGTGGTCCGGCAATTGGCTGACATCACGCAGCTTCGCGTGCGTGATGAAGTGGGTATCGGCTATGCCTACAAAGGCGGTCTGGACACCAACGGTGATTACAACACTCTGGTTGGCATCAACAATGTTGACCGTCTGACACCGCCCACTTTCCAGGGGGCCGCTGATTTCACCGGCGAAGCACGCGCGGTCTATGCGAATGTCAATCGGCTGTTTGCGTCCAGCTCGGTTCAGGAACTGGCGTCACCGATCACCATCCGCGCCAATCTAGACACCGGCTTCTTTGAAGGCGCAACACAAGATACAACCAATTCCACCCTTGATCTGCGCGTCAGCGGAACGATCCAGAACGGCACGATGACCGGCACCGGACAGTTCCAGAACCGTACCGTCGAAATTGATACGGTGGTGAATGGCAACATCGGCCAAAACAAGGCTGTTGCGATTTTCCACGGCGCGGGCACAGCCGTCTCCGTCGCAGGCGGCATTTACGTCACTCGCTGATCTCGCGGCATCTATAGAAAGACGAAACGCCGGCACCTGATGCCGGCGTTTTTATGCACCGCGCTGTGATTTCTCTCGCAGCGCATCGCCAAGCACATCCATAACCGCGTCTGTTGGCACATCGGACGTCACGAATGCCGACCCGATGCCGCATGCCAGAATGAAACGCAGTTGACCGTCGATGACCTTCTTGTCCTGCCCCATGAGCGCCAGCAAGGCCTCCGCGTCCGGCAAATCACCGGGGATATCGGCAATGTCTTTTTTCATCCCCATCGCTGCAAGATGGGCGCGCACGCGGCTGGGCTCTTCCTGTGCGCAAAGGCCCATACGTGCGGACAGCTCGAAGGCCAGCGCGCATCCGACCGCCACGCCTTCTCCGTGCAACAATCGGTCCGAATAGCCCGTCGCCGCCTCAAGCGCATGACAGAACGTATGCCCGAGATTGAGCAGGGCGCGATCCCCCTGCTCGGTCTCATCGCGCACCACGATATCAGCTTTCATCTCGACCGATCGTTTGACCGCATAGATGCGCGCATCATCGTCCCCGGCCAGCATTGCCGGACCGTTGTCTTCCATCCAGTTGAAAAACGCCGCATCGCCCAGAAGCCCGTATTTGACCACTTCGCCATAGCCGGACAGGAAATCGCGCTCGGGCAACGTCTTAAGCGCATCAGTATCGGCCAACACCAGAGCGGGCTGATGAAAGGCGCCGATCAGGTTCTTGCCCTGCGGCGCGTTGATCCCGGTTTTGCCGCCGACCGAACTGTCCACCTGCGCCAGCAGCGAGGTTGGGATTTGTACAAAACGCACACCGCGCCGCAGAATAGCAGCAGCAAAGCCGACAAGATCGCCGATCACGCCGCCCCCAAGTGCGATAACCACGTCGCGCCGTTCAATCTTTTGCTGCAAAAGCCACTCCGTACAGGTGGTCAGATGCAGCCAGGATTTGGTGGCCTCCCCTGCGGGCAGCTGCAGATGCGCTGTCTTTATGCCTGCTGCCGCCAGCCCGTCCAACAGGCGCTGCAATTGCGCCTGGGCGACGTTGGTCTCTGTCACAACAGCCACTTTCGGGCGCGCCAGCAGCGGGGCGATTTCACGCCCCGCGCTGGCAATCAATCCGGGTCCAATCCGCACATCATAGGCGCGATCTCCCAGCGGGACGGGAACGGTTTGAACGGTCATTCGGTTTTCTCCAGCACATCGGGCCGCGCGCCAAGCGCCTGCACCACGCGGCCGGCCATATCGTCAATGGAATAACTGGCATCGGCCTGAACATTCACATCCGCCAATGCGTAGACAGGCGCACGCGCCTCGAAAATCTCTTTCAGTGTCTGTTTGGGGTTGCTGGTCTGCAACAGCGGGCGCGTGTCCTTATGGCGCACCCGCGCCCAGAGCAGATCAAGCCCGGCCTGCAGGCAGACGGATATGCCACGCTCGGAGATCATCGCGCGGTTGCGCTCGGCCAGAAAGGCGCCTCCCCCGGTGGAAAGAACGCAAGGGCTGCCATCCAGCAAACGGCTGATCACCTCGGATTCGCGATCGCGGAAGAAGACCTCACCGTCGCGTGCGAAAATCTCGGCAATGGTCATGTTGGCAGCGCGCACGATCTCGGCGTCGGAATCCAGAAACGGCAGAGCCAGTTTGCCCGCCAGCGCCTTGCCCACGGCGGTCTTGCCGGCCCCCATCATACCGACCATCACAATCGTCTTATGCACGCGCCACGTCATGACTGTTCCTTGCTGATCGGCCAATGACTGCCAAATTCGCCATTCTTCCCTTCAATGACGTGAACTTATCCAAAAGGCCATATATAAACATGTCAAAACAAGCAGGCAGGCAGCAGGACAGACATGATCGGAAGACTTATCAAATGGTTGATCTACCTTGCAATTTTGGCGTGTATCGCCCTGATCGCCTATGCCTATCTGGGCCCGTTTTTCGGCGCTGACTTCTCTGCGCCGCTGCGCGAGATTCGCGTACCGGTGGACATAGATGGGCAAGGCTGACCTCACGCATCTGTCATTGGGGCTGGCTTTGTGCGCCTTGACCGCGCCTGCATGGGCCAATGATCCGCTCAGTGCCATCGAATGGCTGGAGCGCCGCCCCGAGCAGATCGTCACGCCACTTTCGCAAATCCCCCGTGCCATTGATGAGCCGCCGGTTGCGGATCAAATCACCACACCGCAAGTTGCCGTCACACCGCTGGGCGCGCCTGAACGCGGGGCGGCGGGGCTGCTTCCGTCCACTGTCACCGGCCTGCCGCGCAACCTGTGGTCGGGAAGTGATGTGGGCACGCTGAGCAGCCTTCTTGCACGGGTGCGTGCGGATGATCACCCGGCGCTTTTGTCTTTGCTTTACACGCTGTTGCTGGCTGAGGCGGATGCGCCTTTGGGGTCAGGCTCGGAGGCATTCTTGAACGCGCGCGCACAAAAGCTGCTGGAGCTTGGTGCACTCGATCCGGCTGATGCTTTGCTGAAGCGCGCAGGCCCCGCGCATCCTGCGCTTTTCGACACATTCTTTGACGTCAACCTGCTGGCGAGCGATGCGGTGCAAGCCTGCGCCTTTCTGCGCGCCGATCCCGCCCTTAGCCGCGATCTGTCCCGCCGGATCTTCTGCGATGCAAGGGCGCAGGATTGGGACACGGCCGCGCTGACCCTTTCCACGGCAGACGCCATCGGTGCCCTGTCCAAAAGCGACACCGCCTTGCTGGAGCATTTCCTCGACCCTGAGCTTTTCGAAGGCACGGCAATCCCACGCGCACCGGCACAACCAACGGCGTTGCAGTTCCGGCTTTACGCAGCCATCGGAGAAGCCTTGCCGACAGCCGCTCTGCCGCGTGTATTTGCCGCGACCGATCTTGGTGGGGATGCCGGTTGGAAGGCGCAGGCAGAAGCTGCCGAAAGGCTCGTGCGGGTCGGCGCGATTTCCGAAAACAGCCTGCTGGGTATCTACACCAGCCGCATTCCCTCTGCATCGGGGGGGATATGGGACCGCATAGAAGCGGTACAGCGTTTGGAAACGGCGCTTGGCGCGGGCGATCCTGCGGCGATACTCAAACAGGCGCGCCACGCCTGGCAGCTCATGCAGGCTGAAGATCTTGGGGTGCCTTTTGCCGCGCTTTTTGCTCGTGATCTGCTGCGCTTGCCAACCTCGGCGCAGGATGCCGATCTGGTCACCCGGATCGCCCTTTTGTCACCCGCCTATGAACAAGCCGCTCGGCGCAAGACGTCTTCGCCGCTGATCAAAGCAGCGCAGGCGGTGGCCCGCGGCGAGCAGCCTGAAAGCGGAACTGGACTGCAATCGGCCATTGCCCGCGCGTTTGACATGGATGCACGCCCGCCCACCGATCTGGTCGGCCTTGTGCAGGACCAGCAACTGGGCGAAGCGATCTTGCGTGCAATTTCCCGTGCCGCCGCCGGTGCAGACGGCGATCCCGCAGCGCTCAGCAGCGCGTTGATCTTCTTTCGCAAATCGGGACTGGAGGACACCGCTCGCAGGCACGCGCTTCACACGTTGCTGACAAAGGCAGAAGGCGGATGAGCCGTTTGCAGGAGATGATGCGCTGGATATCCAGCTTTCTGGACGCGCAGGCCGCCGAGATGGGTGCGGCGACCAACACGCAACTGGCCTATGCGCGTGATCTCAAGGATGTGGCCGGGTGGCTGGATGCCAACAAGTGCGATTTTGAAACCGCTTCGCGCGAGGATGTAGAACGCTATCTGGTCTATTGCGATGCACAGGGGCTTGCAAAATCCACCCGTGCGCGCCGTTTGTCGGCAATCAAACAGCTGTACAGATTTGCCTTTGAGGAAGGCTGGCGCGCTGACAACCCGGCGATCCAGATTTCCGGTCCCGGCAAGGAAAAGCGGCTGCCGAAGACGCTCAGCATTGCCGAGGTGGATGCGCTGCTGGACGCTGCGCGCATTTTGGGCCGAACCGAGGCAGAGCGCCTGCGCAACACCTGCCTGATGGAATTGCTCTACGCCACGGGCAT
>JBCCUH010000173.1:0-4948 GCA_039197405.1 Pseudomonadota bacterium | reverse complement strand
GCTGATCGGGAATTTCTGGTGCTTCTCGGGCCTTCGGGCTGCGGAAAAACGACAACAATGCGCATGATCGCAGGTTTGGAAGACGTCACCGATGGCGACATTATGGTGGACGGCAACCGAATCAATGATCTGGACCCCAAGGACCGCGACGTGGCCATGGTGTTTCAGAGCTACGCGCTTTACCCCAACATGAATGTCTACGAAAACATTCGCTTTCCTTTGAAAGTTCGGGGTGTTCCGCAATCGGAACATGATGCAAAAGTGCGCCGCGCCTCTGCAATGGTGGAACTGGACGATTTCCTGCACCGCAAGCCAGCCGAATTGTCCGGTGGTCAGCGTCAGCGCGTGGCGCTTGCCCGCGCCGTTGTGCGTGAGCCGAATGTTTTCCTGATGGACGAGCCGCTGTCCAACCTGGATGCCAAGCTGCGTGTCTCGACACGTGCACAGATCAAGAACCTCAGCCACGAACTGAAGACCACGACAATCTACGTCACGCACGACCAGATCGAGGCGATGACTCTCGCGGACCGCGTGGTTGTCATGAACAAAGGCAAGATGCAGCAGGTTGGAACCCCGACGGAGATCTATGATCGTCCGGCAAATGCCTTTGTCGCCAGCTTCATCGGCTCCCCTGCCATGAACCTTGTAGAAGGCGAGATCAAAGACGGCACATTCACCGCTGACCGCATCAGCGTCTCCGGTCTGGACAACAAGCTGTCAGGCAAGGTGACCTTGGGCTTTCGCGCCGAAGACGCCTCTATCACCCAGTCAAGCGGCGAGATCAACGCGCCGGTCTATTCCCTGGAGTTGCTGGGCGATGCGACGATGGTCACGGCCCGCGTCGCAGGCGGCACGCTTGTGTCCATCAAGGCCAGCAAAGACTACCGCGTTGAAATCGGGGATGATTTCTCGGCAACCATTCCGGCCTCGATCTGCCATCTGTTCGACAGCGCAAGCGGCAATCGGCTGGATTAAGCCAAACTCTCTGGTCAGCGTTTGCGCGCTGGCCTAGACTGCAGGCATGTTCAAAAAACTCGCGCTGCTTTTGATCGGGTTGGCCGCAGCGACTGCGGCAGCCTTGTTCCTTGTCATCTTTCCCCCAATCAAAGCGACGCACCCCGCGATCGCTGGTGGCACCATGCCGAAGCTGGTCCCGCTGCGCGATTTTTACGCCGATCCCAACGCCCGCTGGCGGTTTCGCCTGTCGCCGGATGGCGCCCGCATTGCATGGCTGGAAGCGAAACGTCTCAAACCCGCGCTTTGGGTGCGTGCGCTGGATGGGGAGGACGTGGAGATTTATCACACGCCCGACACTGTGCGCTGGTTCACATGGTCATCTGACGGGCGCTACCTGCTCTATCAAGCCGATCGCGACGGGTGGGAAAACGATCAGATCGTGTCAGTCGATGTCACCAGACCGGGTAGCGCACCGCGTACGTATGATTTTGGCAAAGACGTGCGGTCCTGGATCGAGTTTGTACCGCGCGACAGCGGCTCTGACATTCTGGTATCGCACAACGGGCGCGACCGCTCCAAGTTCGATCTCTACCGGCTGAACCTCGACACAGGCGAGACTTCTGCCCTTGATCTGATTTCCGAGCGAAGCGTCAACTGGAGCTTTGACCGTGATGGCACGCTTTTCGCGCGCTTGATCTCCGGGCAGCAAAGTCAGTGGCGATATGAAGCCCTGATGACGGATGGCACCTGGCGTGAGCTGGCCCGAGGCGGAATGGAGGATGAGTTCTGGCTCCTATCCCGGCCTGACGAGACAGGGCAGGCGATTGCCCTGAGCAACCTCAACCGCGACAACCGCGTGCTTATGCGGCTGAACGTGCTGACCGGCGAAGAGAAGGTGATGCACGCCCCGGACGCGGTGGATGCGGGCTGGATCATCACCCATCCGGTTACACGCAAACCCCTGATGGCGCTGGATTATCCAGGTGAGCAAACGCGTAGCTTTTTCGATGACAGCGCACGCGACATGGTGGACCTGTTGGGTGACACGGATGACAAGGCTTTGCATCTGGTGTCGTCCACCGACGACTTTACCAAAGCAATCTGGGAAACCGAAGACTCTAGGGAAGGCTGGCGCACGTATCTTGTCGACCGCACGGCGGGAACGGCCGATTTGCTGCAAACGCCCGGTATTGCCAAGGAGGCCGACAACCTGTCAGATCTGGAGCCGGTATTCATCCCCGCGCAGGACGGGCTGACGATACCGGCCTATCTTACCCGGCCAAAAGGCACGGTTGGCCCTGCACCACTGGTGATCCTCATCCACGGCGGCCCGGTCGCGCGCAGCTATTGGGGCTATAAGGATCTGCATCTGTGGCTGGCCAATCGCGGCTATGCGGTGCTGAACGTGAACTATCGCGGCGGCAGCGGCTATGGGCGCGCTTTCAAGGAAGCGGCGATTGGCGAGGTCAGCCGCAAAATGCACACCGATATTGTCGATGCCCGCGCCTGGGCGGTTGAGGAAGGCATTGCCGATCCTGCTAAAGTGGCGGCCCTGGGCGGCAGCTTTGGCGGGTTGAAAACCCTGACAGCGCTAACGCAATCGCCTGGTCTTTTTGCGGCAGGCGTGTCGATCAACGGGGTCAGCGACATCTCGACCATGATCGGCGAAGTGCCTGTCTATTGGACCGGCTGGCCCGATTGGGTGCGCAAGTATCTGGGCGATCCGGACAATGAGGACGATCTGCAAATGATGCGTGACCGGTCTCCGCTTTATCATGCAGACAATGTGCAAAGCCCGGTCATGATCATTCAGGGCAGCAATGACGTGCGCGTTGTGCAGTCGCAATCCGATCGCATGGTCGAGGCTTTGAAAGCCGCGGGCAAGGACGTGAGCTATGAGCTTATCGACGGCGCCGGACATACGTTTTCAAACATGTCATGGCAGCAAAAAATGATCATGCACCGCAAGATCGAGCGGTTTCTGGCAACGCATCTGGGCGGGCGCGCGGACGGCTTTGATTACGGTGTGCTTGGCGCTTACATCATTCCCTAGCAGCGCGGTCTGGTCCACACGAGGGTCTGGCTGTCATGTGAAAAGTGGTGGCGTGGGGGAGACTTGAACTCCCGACCTCTCGATTATGAGTCGAGCTCTCTAACCAGCTGAGCTACCGCGCCATCAGGGCTGCGGGATACTCGGCCCCCGCTGGGGCGTCAAGACGCAAAATCCGGGTTTTGCGATCAATTTTCCGCCGCTGCCAATGCGGCGGCTGGCACCGCGCTTGCGTTGATCAGGACAAAGACCGTCATTCCGGTTTTCAGACCCAGATCTTGAACGGCACGCGCCGTCAGGCGGCTGAGAAATCGATCCCGCCCGCTTTGCAGCGCCACCGCGACACCGGGCCCCTGCCCCGGCTTGATTTCCGTGATCTGTGCCGCAAAGACATTCAGACCGGAGTAATCTGCAGGCGGCGTCAGGCTGAGGGCGACATGCTGCGCGCGCAGCCGGACGCGCACGGTTGCGCCGGGATCGCCTTCGAGCTTGGGAACCAGCAGTTCCTCACGACTAAGCTGCAACCGGGTCAGCCCGTCAGAGGTATGTCCCGCAACCGTGCCGGTCAGCAACGCGCCTGCGTCCTGCACACCGATCAGCGGCACATTGGCCGGGTCGCTCAGCACATCGGTCGCGGCGCCCTGAACCACGCAAGTGCCATCGCGCATCACGACCAGATTATCGGCCAGCCGGACGATTTCATTCATGTCATGGGTCACGTAGATCATCGGCGGTTGCCGGTCGCCGCGCAGCCGGTCCAGATAGGGCAGGATTTCATCCTTGCGCGCCGCGTCCAACCCGGTGAGCGGCTCATCCAGCAGCAACAGCCTGGGACGCGTCATCAGCGCGCGGCCTAGCGCCACCCGCTGCCTTTCCCCGCCAGAAAGCGCACCGGGTCTGCGCGTCAGAAGATGGTCAATGCCAAGCGTGTCGATCAGCTGTGCCCTGTCGCGCCCGGTCAAGGGATTTGCGGCGAAGCGCGCCCCATAATCGAGATTTTTCGCGACATCGAGATGTGGGAACAGGCGCGCGTCCTGAAACACATATCCAATCTGTCGCTCATGTGGGGGAACGAAAACGCCGGTCTTGGTGTCAACAAGAGTCGTATCATCAAGGCTGATCTCAGCCTCTTGCGCCCGCGACAGCCCCGCGATGATGTTCACAAGACTGGTCTTGCCGCAGCCCGAGCGTCCAAAAAGCACCGTTGTGCCCGCGCTGGCGCGCATGTCTGCGTTCAGCCGGAACTGGCCCAGGTCCGCGCGTATGGAGACAGTCAACATCGCTCAGCCCCCGCGCACGCGCTCTGCCGCGCGGCGGGTCAGCCATTCCGACGCGATGAGCGCACCAATGGCCAGAACTACCGAACAGGCAATCAACCGTAATGCGGCAGGTTCTTCGCCGGGCACCTGCAGCAATGTGTAGATGGCGGACGGCAGAGTTTCGGTCTGGCCGGGAATGCTCGCCACAAAGGTGATCGTCGCACCGAACTCACCCAAGGCCTTGGCAAACCCCAGGATCGCGCCTGCGATGACGCCCGGCGCAATCAGCGGCAACGTTATGGTCAGGAAGACCGCGCGGGGCGATGCACCCAATGTGGAGGCTGCGTCCTCAAGTCTTGTATCAACCGCATCAAACCCCTGGCGGATTGCCCGTACCATTAGCGGAAACCCCATGACAGCAGCGGCAAGCGCCGCCCCGGTCCAGCGGAACGCCAAAGTAATGCCGAAGACCTCATCCAGAGTACCGCCAATCGCGCCTTGTTTGCCAAAGAGGATCAACAGGCCATAGCCCGTGACCACGGGCGGCATCACCAAAGGCAGAAAGACCAGCAGGTTCAGCACCGGTTTTCCGGGCATGCGGCTGCGGGACAAGGCCCAGGCCACAAGCACCGCGAATGGCAAAGCCACCAGCGCCGCGACAAGCGACACGCGCAGCGACAGG
>JBCCUH010000172.1:0-4959 GCA_039197405.1 Pseudomonadota bacterium | reverse complement strand
CCGCGCGGGAATCTGTCTATATCTGCACTTCGATCTACTGCGAATGAAACACTGCCATGTCCGAGACCCGCCACACCAAAGTTCTGATCATCGGCTCTGGCCCCGCAGGCTATACCGCGGGCGTCTACGCCAGCCGCGCCATGGTGGAACCCATTCTGGTGCAGGGCATCGAGCCGGGCGGGCAGCTGACGACCACCACGGAAGTGGAAAACTGGCCCGGCGACACAGAGGTGCAAGGCCCCGACCTGATGGTCCGGATGGAGGCGCACGCCCAGGCCATGGGCTGCGAGATCATCGGCGATATCATCAGTGACCTCGATCTTAGCGAACGCCCCTTCAAGGCAAAGGGCGACAGCGGCACGCTTTACACAGCCGATGCGGTGATCCTCGCCACCGGCGCCCGCGCCAAATGGCTGGGCCTGCCCACCGAAGAGAAATTCAAGGGCTTTGGCGTCTCTGCCTGCGCCACCTGCGACGGGTTCTTTTATCGCGGTCAGGAAATCGTGGTGATCGGCGGCGGCAATACTGCCGTGGAAGAAGCGCTCTTTCTGACCAATTTCGCCTCTAAGGTGACACTCATCCACCGCCGCGACGAACTGCGGGCCGAACAGATCCTGCAAAAACGCCTGATGGAAAACCCGAAGATCGAACCGCTCTGGTTCCATGAGTTGGAAGAGGTATACGGCACCGACAGTCCGCTTGGTGTGGAAGGTGTGAAAGTGAAACATACCAAGACCGGCGAAATCACGGATATCCCCTGCAAAGGCGTCTTCGTCGCCATCGGCCACGCCCCGGCAAACGAGCTGGTCAAAGACACACTGGAAACCCACATGGGCGGCTATGTGGTGACCAAACCGGACAGCACCGCCACCTCCATTCCCGGCGTGTTTGCAGCAGGTGATCTGACCGATCACAAATATCGTCAGGCCGTGACCTCCGCAGGCATGGGCTGCATGGCTGCACTGGAAGCAGAGCGGTTCCTGGCCGAGCAGGACTGAAGCCTGCCCAAAACCCACATCCGGGCCGGCACCCCGCCAGCCCGGACACATCAGCCCTTAATCCCCTGCCATCTGCTCGCGCAGAAACGCTTCGGGGCTGTCCACCTCCTCCAGCCGCCTGCGGTTGATCCACCAGAAGCGATTGCTCACGTTGCGAATGAAACTGCGGTCATGGCTGACCAGCAGGCAAGACGCATTGTGGCCGATCAGCTCAGCTTCCAGGGCTTCCTGACCCTCGATATCCAGATGGTTGGTCGGCTCGTCCAGCAGATAGAAATTCGGGTTCTGTAGCCGCAGGAGCAGCATTGCCAACCGCGCCTTCTGCCCACCCGACAACAGATCAATCGCCGTATCCTGCATCTGAAAGGTGATCCCCGCCCCCGCCAGCACCCCGCGTGCGCGCTGATCGCCAATGTCCGATAGCCGCGTGACCGTGCCCAGCGGCGTGTCTGCGCCGTCAAGCTGGCTCAGATGCTGATCGGAATAACCCGGCGCAACCGACGGCGCGCAGCGAATGCCCGCGCTTGCCCCGGCCAGCGCCCGCTCGATCATCTTGACCAGCCGGGTCTTGCCCCGGCCATTGGCGCCCAGCAGAACGATCCGGTCGCCCGGCACGATCCACTTCTGCCCGGTGCGATACAGCAGCTGCCCATCCGGCGTCGTGACCTCCACATCTTCCAGCGTGATCAGCGCCTTCGCATGGGTGCCACTGTTGGTCAGCCTGATATCCCCGGCCGATTGCTCGCGGTGCACAGGCCGCGCCGCGGCTTCCAGTTTCCCAGCGCGCTCCGCCAATTGCTTGGTCTTGGTCAACAACAGATCAGAGCCCGAGTTGGCCCCGATGTTCTTCAGCTTGGCGGCCTGACGGCGCAGTTGCACCGCCTTGTTCAGATCATTGGCCTGCCGCCGCTCATCTGCTGCATCCGCCTCATCCAGCGCGGCGCGCGCGGCTGAGAACGGCACCTGAAACACGCGCGATGCCTCGGGGCGCAAAAACAAGGTGCGATTGGTCGTGGCATCCAGAAACGCGCGATCATGCGAGGTGACAACCACCGGCACCTCACGCGGCAAGGCGGTAAGCCAGGCCTCCAGCAAAGCGATGCGCGTCAGATCAAGGTGGTTGGTCGGCTCATCCAGCAGCAAGACATCCGGCGCGGTGATCCATGCAGCGGCCAGCATAGCCGTGCGCTGCCAGCCGCCGCTCAGCGTGCTCATCTGGCTGTGCTGCAGATCATAAGGAACGCTCAGCTCATCCAGCACAACATCCACACGCCAGCTTTCGTATTCAGCCTGATCTGCGGGCAGCGCCGCCAGCACCCAATCGTAAAGGGTGTGGCCCGACGCCTCGGTCGGCACGTTCTGGCGAACATGCCCGACACGCGTACCGCGCGCGCGGGTGATGTCGCCTGTCGTGGGCTCCAACTCACCTGCAAGACAGGCAAGAAGCGTGGATTTCCCGCGCCCGTTCGCCGCGACCAGCCCGATGCGGTCGGCTTTGGATACCGTCAGGTTCAGGTCGGAAAACAGCGGATCGCCAAGGGTGACGCCCAAGGCATTTACATTGATGATGGTCATGAAGGTCTCTGGTCAAAAGATTGGGCCGCGTGCAGCGGCGAAGGGCAGACCAGGTCGCAAAAGCGTGTCGGGTCAGCCCTGCAAACGGATTTGCAGGGCAGCGCGGGGGCCATGCTGAAGTCGGCGGGTGATACGCATGTTCAGCTGGTGCCCTCCTGTTGTGATGTGTGACCTTCGCCTCAACGTAGAAAACAACCGCCCATCTGGTAAGCCACTTGCCGCAAATCCCGCACCCCGGCGCAGCGTTGCAAAAACGCAGCACAGCAATTTATCGCAAACTGTCACGAGATTTGCCTTTATTTGGCCTTGGTTTTTCGTATGTGTTCACGCATGAACACAAATTGACTGACCGATGCCCAGCCCGATACCATCTCCTCAAGACGCCGATCTGACGTTTCGCCTGCTCCGCCAGCTGGATCAGGCGCCTGACGCGTCTCAAAGGGCCACTGCGGAAAGCCTTGGGATTTCCCTGGGCAAATTGAACGGGCTGCTGCGCACATCCGTAGATGGCGGGCTGATCACCATCACCCAACGCAACGGCCCCGACAAGCGCCAGCGCTTTGCCTATGCGCTGACACCGCGCGGCGCCGGGGTCAAAAACCAGCTGATCGACCAGTTCCTCGCCCGAAAACTCGCCGAATACGATGCGCTCCATGCCGAGCTGACCGGCTCTGCCTCGGGCCTTACTTCTTTCAAAGACAGGACGAAACTCATGCAAAACAACCTTGCCCCCATCCCCGAGCTTTATGTGTCATACGACAGCGCGCAGAAAATGAAAGTCGACGCGGCCGATCTGGTCAGCCACGATCTGACCCCGCGCCAGATCTGTGATCTGGAACTGCTGATGAACGGTGGCTTCAACCCGCTCAAAGGGTTTCTGAGCGAAGAGGATTACAACAGCGTTGTCGACACCATGCGCCTTGCCGATGGCACGCTCTGGCCCATGCCGATCACACTGGATGTCTCCGAAGATTTCGCCGCATCGCTGGAGCTGGGCCAGGACATTGCCCTGCGCGATCAGGAAGGCGTGATCCTCGGCACCATGACCGTCACCGACCGCTGGGAGCCGAACAAAGCCCATGAGGCCGAGAAAGTCTTCGGCGCCGATGATCAGGCACATCCGGCAGTGAACTACCTGCACAACACGGCAGGCAAGATCTATCTGGGCGGGCCGATCACCGGCATTCAGCAGCCGGTGCATTATGATTTCCGCGCTCGCCGCGACACACCCAACGAGCTTCGCGCCTATTTCCGCAAGCTGGGCTGGCGCAAGGTCGTCGCCTTCCAGACCCGCAACCCGCTGCACCGTGCGCATCAGGAACTGACCTTCCGCGCCGCGCGCGAGGCGCAGGCAAACCTGCTGATCCACCCTGTCGTGGGCCTGACCAAACCCGGCGATGTGGACCACTTCACCCGCGTGCGCTGCTACGAGGCGGTGCTGGATCAATACCCCTCTTCCACCACATCCATGTCGCTGCTGAACCTGGCGATGCGCATGGCTGGCCCGCGCGAAGCGGTCTGGCACGGCCTGATCCGCAAGAACCACGGCTGCACCCATTTCATCGTCGGCCGCGACCACGCAGGCCCCGGCAAGAACTCTGCTGGTGAGGATTTCTACGGCCCCTATGACGCGCAGGATCTCTTCCGCGAGCATCAGGAAGAAATGGGCATCGAAATGGTCGACTTCAAACACATGGTCTATGTTCAGGAGCGCGCCCAGTATGAACCCGCCGACGAGATCACGGATAAGGAAAACGTCACGATCCTGAACATCTCCGGCACCGAGTTGCGCCGCCGCCTGCGTGAAGGTCTGGAAATCCCTGAATGGTTCTCCTTCCCAGAAGTTGTCAAAGAGCTGCGCCGCACCTCCCCACCGCGTTCGCAACAAGGCTTTACCGTCTTTTTCACCGGCTTCTCCGGCTCGGGCAAATCCACCATCGCCAACGCTCTGATGGTGAAACTGATGGAGATGGGCGGGCGCCCCGTGACGCTGCTGGATGGCGATATCGTGCGCAAAAACCTTAGCTCGGAGCTGGGTTTCTCCAAAGAACACCGCGACCTCAACATCCGCCGCATCGGCTATGTGGCCTCCGAGATCACCAAGAACGGCGGCATTGCCATCTGCGCGCCGATTGCGCCCTACGCCACAACGCGCCGCGCTGTGCGCGAAGATATCGAGGCTTTCGGCGCGTTCGTCGAGGTCCATGTCGCCACCTCGATCGAGGAGTGCGAACGCCGCGACCGCAAGGGGCTCTATAAGCTGGCGCGCGAGGGCAAGATCAAGGAGTTCACAGGGATTTCAGACCCCTATGATGTACCGGCCAGCCCCGAGCTAAGCGTCGAAACCGAGAATGTCGAAGCCGACAACTGCGCGCATCAGGTGCTT
>JBCCUH010000171.1:0-4966 GCA_039197405.1 Pseudomonadota bacterium | reverse complement strand
GCCGAGATAGTTGCGCGCGGCAGCCGCGTCGATATCGGAGGTGAAACTGCCCATCGGCGGCATGGCCGTCATCACGTCACCGGGCTGCAACTCTTCATTCACGTAGCTGGAAAACGCACCGCCATCGACGCGTTTGATCCCGACCTGCAAAACGCCATCATCCAGCCCCGCGCAGATCGAATAGGAACGGCGCAGCTCTTCTCCGTCAAAATCGCGTTTGAAGGTCAGATACTGACCTTGCTTATAGGCAAACTCCCCTGCCGCCTCCGCAGGCGGGGCCAGGGTGACCACCACCGCATCGCGGATGGTTTTTTGCACATCGGTGACTGTCAGATCATAGAAACGCGCCATCATCGGCCTCTCAGATGCATTTGAAATAGTCGAAGGGTTCAAGACAGGCTTTGCAGCGCCATTGCGCTTTGCACGGGGTCGAGCCGAACTGGCTGATCCGCTCCACGTCGTTGGAGGCGCAGCGCGGGCAGGCCTGCGGCCCACCTGCGGGCTGCGGCGGCGCAATGCCATAATCCACCAGTTTCGCGCGGCCTTTATCCGACAGCCAGTCCGTGGTCCATGCAGGCGACAACTGGCGTCGGATCTCGATCTTCTCAAGCCCGCGCGCGCGCAAAGCTTTCTCGATATCAAAGGAAATGACGCTGGTGGCCGGACAGCCCGAATAGGTCGGTGTCACCGACACGACCAGCAGATCGCCCTCATAGGCAACGCCCCGCACGATCCCCAGATCAACCACCGAGATAACCGGGATCTCCGGATCGGGCACCTTGTCAAGCCAGGCCCAGACATCATCGACAGTTGGCAAAGTGCCTACCATGTCGACCCCGGATAGGCGCGCTGCATCCACTGCATGGTGCTCAGCATGTGGCCCAGATGTTCACTGTGGCGCTTGCCGGTCTTGCCGCCCTGATGAGTAAACTCACTCTCCGGCAGCGTCAGCGTTGCGCGGCCAAGCACGTCGCGAACACGGTCCAGATAGGCCGGTTTCAACCCGGCGGGATCAGGCGCAATGGCGTTTTCCACCATCTCGGCATCCACATCATCCGCCACGAAAACTTCGCCCGCAAAGGGCCAGAGCAGATCAAGCGCGGCTTGCATCCGGGCGTGGCTTTCCTCGGTGCCATCACCAAGCGCAATCACTGTGTCGCCGGAACGCTCCAGATGATAGCGCACTTCCTTGATGGATTTCTCTGAAATCGCCGCAATCTCTGAATGGCTGCTCTGCACCAGCCCGGCCAGCATCAACTCGTGCCAGGCGTCAAAGAGAAACTGCCGCATCAGGGTTTGGCCGAAATCACCGTTGGGTTGCTCGACCAGCAGCAGGTTGCGGAAATCCCAGGCATCGCGCAGCATCGCCAGATCATCGGCAGAGCGCCCCTGCCCTTCCACCTTGCCAGCCAGATCAAGCCACATCTGCGTCTGGCCGATCAGATCAAGCGCGGTATTGGCCAGCGCAATATCTTCCTCGATCACCGGCGCATGGCCGCACCACTCAGAGATTCGCTGGCCCAACAGCAAGGTGTTGTCGCCCATGCGCAGAAGAAACTGAAACAGCGCCGCATCCGACATCACATATGCCCCGCTTCGTCGGGGATATCGTAGAAGGTGGGATGGCGATAGATCTTGGAGCGCGACGGCTCATACAGCGGACCCTTGTCCGACGGCGAGGACGCCGCGATATGCTGCGCTTCAACGGCCCAGATCGAAACGCCCTCGTTGCGCCGCGTATATACATCGCGCGCATTCTTGATCGCCATTTCCGCATCCGGCGCATGAAGCGAGCCGACATGGCGGTGATTCAGCCCATGCTGACCCCGGATGAAAATTTCCCACAAAGGCCACTCGGCGCGGGGGCTGGCATCAGAACTCATGGCTGGGATCTCCTTGCAATCTGATCTTTATTAACATGTTACAGTTTCTGTCGCAACACGGATGCTCAAGTAACGCTTAATGCGCCATCCGACATGTCGCGCCTGACGTCACTTGTTGCGATTATCAACCACCCGGCGCGCCTTGCCCTGGCTGCGTTCCACATCGCCGGGTTCGCTGACGATGATCTGCGTGCTCACGCCGATGATATCCTTGATGCGTTTGGTCAGCATTCGCGCCGCGGCAGAGCGGCTGGCGTTGTCAGCAGCGGCCGGCAAAGCCTCGACGTGGATGCGCATCGCGTCCATCTGACCCGCCTTGTAAAGCTCGATCTGGTAATACGGCGCGATGCCCCCGGTCGCCAGAACCTGCTCTTCCACCTGCGTGGGAAAAACATTCACCCCGCGCAGAATGATCATGTCATCGCTGCGCCCGGTGATCTTGGCCATGCGCCGCAGGCTGCGCGCTGTGCCCGGCATCAGCGTCGTCAGATCACGGGTGCGATAGCGGATCAGCGGAATGCCCTCTTTGGTCAGCGTGGTAAAGACCAGCTCGCCCTCCTCACCGTCGTCCAGCACCTCACCCGTTTCGGGGTTGATGATCTCGGGATAGAAGTGATCCTCCCAAAGGTGCAGGCCATCCTTGGTCTCGACACATTCGTTGGCGACACCCGGCCCCATCACCTCGGACAGCCCATAAATATCGACCGCATGCATATCAAACGCCTGCTCGATTTCGAGCCGCATCGCATTGGTCCAGGGCTCGGCCCCGAAAATCGCGGTCTGCAGCGACGACTTGCGCGGATCAAGACCCTGGCGGTGATACTCTTCAAGAATGTTCAGCATGTAAGACGGCGTCACCATGATCGCATGCGGCCCGAAATCCTCGATCAGCTGCACCTGCTTGGGCGTTTGCCCGCCGCCCATGGGCACCACGCAGGCGCCCAGCTTTTCAATGCCGTGATGCGCGCCCAGCCCGCCGGTGAACAGCCCATAGCCATAAGCGTTGTGCACCATATCGCCTTTGCGCACGCCAGCCGCGCGCAGACTGCGTGCCATCAGACCTGCCCAGCGATCAATGTCCCCTGCGGTATAGCCCACAACCGTCGGTTTGCCTGTGGTCCCGGAAGAGGCATGCAGGCGCACAAGCTGCTCGCGCGGCACCGCGAACATGCCAAAGGGATAGCCCTTGCGCAGATCATCCTTCACCGTGAAGGGAAACTTCGCCAGATCCCCAAGATCACTCAGATCGTCAGGATGCACGCCTGCGGCGTCAAAGCTATCCCGGTAATGCGGCACGTTCTCATAGGCGTGGCGCAGCGACCATTTCAGCCGCTGCAGCTGCAGCGCGGAAATCTCGTCGCGGCTGGCGCGCTCAATCGGTTCAAGCTCGTCTGGCTTCGCTCCAAGGTCCTTCATGCGGCCCCCTCCCCTTCATCGAAATTCTGTCCTTTGATCGCACGCGATGCGCCGCGAAACTCGGCGATCACCGCACCATCCTGATTGGTCACGCGCACATCAGTGATGCCGCTGCGCCCGGTCAGCGAAATCTCGCGCGCATCCGCGGTCAGCACATCGCCCAAACGCCCCGGCGCGATAAAGCTGATCGTGTTGTGCTGCGCCACCGTTGCCTGATTGCGGCTGTTGCAGGCAAAGGCAAAGGCGCTGTCGGCCAGCATGAAAATCACCCCGCCATGGCAAATGCCGTGCCCGTTGCAATGATGTTCCTGCACCTGCAGCGCCATCTGCGCGCGTCCCTCATCCACGTCAGGCGCGCTCATGCCCGCCCAGGGGCTGGCCCTGTCACTGGCCCACATTGCAGCCGCTGATCGCTCAGCACGGTCCTTTGGTGTCATGCGGGTCCTCCCAGATCGCTTAACATGTTACACAACATCGCGCATCATAAAGTCAACTGTTACGCTTTGTGTGCATTGCAGCGCGCGACGAAGCCGTTAGGCTGGCGTCAAGTCTACTCAGGAGCGCCCCATTGACCAACCCTGCGACCAATCCCTGTATCATCTGCGTTGCCATCACCGGCTCTGTCCCGAAAAAGGCCGACAATCCAGCTGTGCCGATCTCCATTTCCGAACAATTGGAAAGCACGCAGGAAGCTTTTGAGGCAGGCGCCTCTATCTGCCATGCCCATGTGCGCAACGCCGACGAAAGCACCACCTCCGACCCCGATAAATTCGCCGAACTTCAAGAGGGTCTCCGAAAACACTGCCCCGGCATGATCATCCAGTTCTCCACCGGTGGGCGCTCCGGCGCTGGCGCGGAACGCGGCGGCATGTTACCGCTCAGACCGGACATGGCCTCGCTGACCGTGGGATCCAACAACTTCCCCACCCGCGTTTACGAAAACAGCCCCGATCTGGTGGACTGGCTGGCAAGCGAGATGATCAAATACGATATCAAGCCCGAGATTGAAGCCTTCGATCTCAGCCACATCTTTCAGGCCGCCAAATTGCACAAGGAGGGCAAGATCAAACACACACCCTATGTGCAATTCGTGATGGGGGTGAAGAACGCAATGCCGGTGGATCGCGAGGTCTTCGAGTTTTACGTTCACACAACCAAGCGTCTGTTGGGCGCCGATGCGCCCTGGTGCGCTGCCGGTGTGGGTGCAGGTCAGGTGCTGGTCAACGAATGGGCCATTTCCATGGGTGGTCATGCGCGCACAGGGCTGGAGGACAACATCCGCTGGGATCGCGAAACCCTGGCGCCATCAAACGCAGCACTGGTGCGCCGCGCCGCAGAGATTTGCGAAACACACGAACGCCCCGTGGCCAGTACGGCAGAGGCGCGCGCAATACTCGGGCTGGCCTAAACCTGCGCCGATCCTAATTGATCAGCCGTGACACCAGCCCGCGCACCAGACCAGCTCTCCGCCGTTTCGGCGCGGCCCTTGACGCCTGCGCCAGAACAATCGAGCCACCGCCGCCCGTCACGCCTTCGGTGTTGGGCAGCGGTCTGCGGCGCGTGACATTCTCGGGTCGTCTTTTCTCGTAGAACGCATTGCCGCCCGTCGTCAGCACATAGTGAATGTTGTTGAAATTCGCCTTGTACCAGGCGGCGTGAAAGAACCT
>JBCCUH010000170.1:0-4987 GCA_039197405.1 Pseudomonadota bacterium | reverse complement strand
GATGTCTATGCGCTGGAGGCTGACTGGCGCGGCTTCTGGGCGCGCAGCGGGCGCAAACCCCTGCGCTCGGCGGACAAGGCCTTTCTGGGCTGGTTAAAGCGCCAACGGTCCGGATCCTGAGGAGTTCGGTCCGTTTGGTCTGAGTCTCACAGGGTGGCGCGGCGCTGCACGATCCAGTCCTGCAACGTGGCAAGCTCGTTCTCCAGTGCCGGGGCGGTGATCTGGAGCCGGTCGCAGAGTGTCTTCAGCCGCCAGCGCCAGTCCAGCCGCTCCAGCGCGCCCAGATGGTTGCGCAGGGCCACCTGCGGGCTCCAGCGTGCTGCGGCCTGCGCCAACTGGTCCAGATTGGCCTCAAGATCAATGGTGTCGAAGTCCAGCGTCGCCTCCGGCCAGTCCAGCAGGCCCAGATCACTGTGAGGCTGCATGCCGGCAACCACGGCCCCTGCCGCCAGCGCATCGGTCCAGCGGGCCGTGATATACTCCTTGTTGGCATGGGTGTAGCGCGCGGGGGCTGCAAGGTTGGAATGGGCAACGACGAACTTTGTCTGCGCGTACCACTCCTGCATGAGCGCCTGATGCATCTTGGCAAAGCCGGGGTAGGGGGGGCGGCCGTGAAACCGCAGCCCGCGTGCGCCGCACGCCGCAGCGGTCTTTGCATCGTCGTCCCAGGCATCCGGCTGTCGTCCCAGGCGCAGCACGTCATAGCGCCGCTCTGCCGCCGCACTCCCCAACCCCAGAGCGTCCGTCCCCCAGGGCAGCAGCAGCGCGCGGTCCCCCGCCCGGGCATGGTAGATATCCGCATCATAGCTCTGACAATAGGCGACCAGGTCAAAGCACCGCAGCAACCGGGCCGAGGGCAATTCCTCGGTGCGGAAGCTGTCGATGATCCACAGGGCGCGAAAGCGGCGGGGACGCCGGAAATCAGGCAGGCAGAGAAAGGCGCGCGCCTCTGCGGGGCTGCGTGCCACGTAGAGCGCGCCTGGCGCCGGGCCCCGTGGTGCCGGGCGCAGCCATTCTGCCGCCAGCTTTGGCCGGGAGGCAACCGCGTTGCCGGTCGACACCACATGCGCGCCCATGAGCCGGGCCGCGACCTGCACCATATGTGAAACCGGCGCCCAGCCGGAAATCTCTCTACCGTGGTAGTAAAGTGTCAGCGCTTCGGAACCCGAAGCCTCTGTCAGGGCTGTCACGGTAGCCTATTGTCCCGGAATGAAACGGGGCAACGGCACGATCAACTCTTCCAGTACATCGTTGAGACGGGCTTCGGCAGCCGCCTCGTTCTCTTCCGGCGAGATGAGGGTGGTCAGCCGGACGATGGCGCCGTCCGAGCGACCGCTGACGATGGCGTCATGCATCAGGTAGAACTTCGCCGCGAGATCCCAGGCCACCTTGCGGCCTTTTTGCTCGAACCAGTAGTAGACCAGCATTCGGGTCTGACCCTTCTGGATAATGGCGCGATTGATGTTGAAGGCCGTTTCGCTCTGCAATTGGGCGGAGATGTCGCTGCGTTCCAGCCATGCGATTTCCCAGCCCGCACCCGGCAGACAGACTTCAGGCGAATGGATGCCGCCCTTGTTCTGATCCTGATACCATGCCGTGAAAAGCTGGACGTCGCCGCGCACATCCGGATTGCGCAGGGTGATGGAGTGGTAATCATCCGCCTCCAGCGCACGGGCGACGCTGGCTTCTAGGGTTTGCGCCACCCCGACCTGCCGCCAGTCCCCCAGCACGCGAGGGAAGAGCGAGAAGCTGTCACGATCAAGGGCTGCGGAGGTGTCCCGCTCCGGCACAGCCTGCCAGACCATGGCCGCTGCAAAGGCCAGTACGGCTGTTGTGATCAGGGGTTTGGACGGATGGATATGCCGCACCCGCGCGGCCTGTGTGCCCAGCCCATCCGTGTCCAGATCCAGCGCCTCGACAAGGCCCATCTTTTCGCTTTGGAAAAACAGCATGATCCGCGCCAGGGCAAAAAGGATGATGATACACGACAGGAAGATGACCCAGCCTTCGAAGAAATGAGTGAAGCCTTCGATCCAGCCCAGCCCGTAGTTGTTCACGATATAGCCGGCGATGGCGATCCGGACCGAGTTCATCAGGATGGTGATGGGCGCGGCCGAGATCAGCAGCACGGCCTTGTGCCACATCGGCCCGCGGTAAAGCACCGCAAAGATGTAGGAAAAACTCAGTATCGGGAACAGGTAGCGCAGACCCGAGCAGGCATCTGCCACATGCAGTTTGTAGACGCCGAGATCGATGATGTTGCCTTCAAGAAAGACGGGGACGCGCATCATTTGCAGGAACCACACACCAAGCTCTGACGAGATGAACTGCAGGTAGGTGGACATCTTGTAGTAGAAGGTATCCGGCAGTGGCAGCATGTACACCAGGTGCAGCACCGGCGGCCAGAATGCCAGCCCCACCTTCCAGCCGAAGCTGATGAGCAGGATGCCCCCGATCCACAGGATGGTGGCATAGGCAACAATGTCGGGGATATGTGCCAGCTTGCCCAGCCCGCCAAAAATCATGGCCACGATGACCACCGCGAAACCCGGCCAGCGGTCTTTGACGATACCGGGGTTTTCCGGCACTTCCTTGAGCTGGCGCAGGAACAACAGCAGCGACAGAACCGGAATCAGGGGGCCATGGCTGTATTCGGGCTTCTGCCAAGCGTAAAGCAGCGCATCAAGGCCGTCCCGGAAAAACCAGCCCGCACCCACGAAGGCCAGCAGCATCCACAGCGTGCCCCAGGTCAGAAACTGATTGTAGGACCAGGACGGCTGGTCGAAATCACTTGTTACAGACATTTACGCCAATCCCTGAAAAACTGAAAAATCCAATAACATGCAGTGCCGTGTATATCAGCTACTTAAGCCCGCTCAAAGGGGCAAGTCACAACTTCGTTGAACCCCGGAGCCTTCGTGGTTGCCCGATTCTCGCTTTCATGGAATGCATCATAAAGCGGCATAGGGGCCGAAAAGTGGTATCGAAGGATCATAAGTGTGGTACGGCCCAGAGTTCTGGTGATTGCAGAAGCCGCGAACCCTGAGTGGGTCAGCGTGCCGCTGGTGGGCTGGTCATTGGCGCAGGCATTGCGTGGGGTTGCGGATGTTCACTTGGTCACGCAGGTGCGCAATCGCGACGCCATATTGCGCGCGGGTCTGCAGGAGGGGGTGGATTTCACCGCCATCGATTCCGAGGCCGTGGCGCGGCCGATGTACGCGCTGGCGCGGTTTTTGCGCCGGGGCACCGGCAAGGGCTGGACGATGACCACTGCGATAAACGCGGTCTCCTATCCCTACTTCGAACATCTGCTCTGGCGCCGCTTCGGGTCCGATATCCGCGCCGGACGCTATGATCTGGTGCACCGCGTCACGCCTCTGAGCCCCACCATCCAGTCCCCCGTGGCGCGCAAATGCGCCGCCGCCAGGGTCCCCTTCGTGCTCGGGCCGCTTAATGGCGGTGTGCCCTGGCCCAAAGGCTTTGACGCCGAACGCCGCCGGGAGCGCGAATGGCTGTCTTATGTGCGCGCCACATACAAGCTGATGCCAGGGCGGCAGGCGACGCTGAAGGCTGCCTGCGCGATACTGACCGGCTCGCGGCATACGCAGGGTGAAATCCCCGCGGCCTATCGCGACAAAACGGTTTACCTGCCTGAGAATGCGATTGACCCCGCCCGTTTTAATCTGACGGCCAAACAGAGTATAAAAAGCCCTGTTAGAGCCTGTTTTATCGGCCGATTGGTGCCCTACAAGGGCGCTGACATGCTGCTGGAGGCGGCGGCGAGCCTGCTGCGGGACAACCGTCTGGTGCTTGATATCATCGGCGACGGACCGGAGCGCGCGGCGCTGGAGGCGCAGGCCGGAGCGCTGCAGATCGACGGCGCGGTCCGTTTCCACGGCAACCTGCCCCATGCCAGGGTGCAGGATATCGCGGTCAAGGCCAATCTGCTGACCTTCCCCTCTATCCGCGAGTTTGGCGGCGGGGTGGTGTTGGAGGCGATGGCTCTGGGCGTGGTGCCTGTGGTGGCTGATTACGCCGGGCCAGGCGAGCTGGTCACTGAAAGCACCGGCTACAAGATTGCCATGGGATCGCGGGCGCAGCTCATCGAGCGTCTGCGGGCCCGTCTGGAGGCGATTATCGCCGATCCAGGTCCCCTGCCACAGCTGGCCGCCGCCGCACAGGCGCGCGCGCGGGCGCATTTCACCTGGCAGGCGAAGGCCACTCAGATCGCCGGGCTTTATACCGTGCTGCTGCAGGATCCGCAGGCGCCGCCGCCGCAGGTTTTCCCCGACGCCTGACCGGTCAGCCGCTGCATGTGTCGGTGATGAAGGCCACCGGGTTCCTCACCTCGCGCAGGGAGATCGCACAGGCGTCTGGCGGTGTGACGCTGCCCTGCGGGGCCAGCACGAGGCGTCCCATGGGCAGATCGAAGCTGACCGTGCCGTCGGGGCCGGGAACGCCATGGTAGCCTTGTAGCTCCAGCCGGACGTAGATCAGGTTCCAGCCCAGCCCGCCGCGCCCGAAAAAGCCGCGATCCCCGATCATCCAGACCTGATACGCGGACGGGCTCTGGGCGAAAGAGACAAAATCGTCCGCGCGCTGTATGCGGGGCACGATTCGGTCGGCGGGGCGACGGCGTTCGACCCATGAATACGCGGTCAGATAGGCCCCCCAGGTGCGCAATCCGTCGTGGGTATTGATGGCGCGCGGGTCGCTGGCGGTAATGCGCAGTTGCGGCGGCTGGCGGTCCAGATCAACGGCGACAAAGATGAGCCCCACGGTCAGACCGCCCCAAAGCCCCGCCAGCAGCCTGCGCCCCGGGGCGCTGAGCCGCGCGCTGGCGTCTCGCCAGAGCAGGGCGGCGCAGGCGGGCAGGAGCGCAAAGAGCGGGATCATGTATTTCACCGACAAAAGGTTCTGCATCGCGTAAAAGAACGGCAGCAAGCTTATGAGAAGCAGCGCCGCTTGTCCCCAGAGCCTGTACGTG
>JBCCUH010000169.1:0-5028 GCA_039197405.1 Pseudomonadota bacterium | reverse complement strand
GATCGGTTTCCAATGCGTTGCTCAGATCGCGTTCCAATCCCAGCGCTTCCGCAAGAGCCTGAACCTCGCGGCTGAGATCATCAAGTTCGCTTTCCTGCCCCGTGATCGTCTCACGCAAGACGAACTGAACAACCATGAAAATGGTCAGCACGAACATCAAGACCAGCAAAAGGCCGGTCATCGCATCCACGAACCCCGGCCAAATCGAGCCTTGAAACCGTTGCCCTGTGCGCCGAGAGAGAGCCATTTAGGGGGTGCCGTCCTGGCTTTGCGACGCGCGCGCCTTGGCCGCCCCAGCGGACGTTTTGCGCGGCTGGGTCAGCAAGCGTCCGAGCGCGCCGATATCATTGCGAATCTCGGTCATGGTTTCCGCACGGCCCGCCGACATCTCTTCGAGGATCTTCAGTAGCTGTACGTCAATGGACCGCAGGCGCATCCGGCTTTCTGCGTCCATGCCATCGCCCGAGACGCCGCCGCCCTGTTCAAGCGCTACGATCAGGCGCTCCTGCCCTTCGGCGACACGGATCAACGCATCGGTCGCGGTTCCCGTTGCCTCCATTCTTTGCGTCATCGAATGGATGTTGTCGGCCAGCGTTCCCAGTTTCTCATCGACCATGGCGCGGCTGACATCACTTTGCGTGAACATCTGCTGCAAGGCTTCCATCTGTTCGGCCATGTGGTCCATGACACTGACCATCGCGCTTTGCTCAACGCTAGCTTCCCCGTCGCCGCTGGCAAAACCAAGCCGCGTAATGGTCGATAGCCACTCTTCCAGCTCACGGTAAAACCGGTTTTGCCCGTGGCCTGCAAACAGCTCCAGCAAGCCCACAACGAGCGATCCGGCAAGCCCAAGCAGGGACGAGCCAAAGGCAACACCCATGCCGCCCATCTGCTCTTCCAGACCCGACTGCAGGCGTGCAAACACATCGGCGCCGCTTTCACCGTCCGACGGGCTGAGGTTGCGGATCGTCTCGACAATAGCCGGAACCGATGTGGCCAATCCGTAAAATGTGCCTAAAAGGCCCAAAAAGATCAGCAAATTCACGATATAGCGGGTGATCTCGCGCGCTTCATCTATGCGGGTTGCCACAGAGTCGAGGATCGAGCGCGAGGAACTGGCGGCGATCTGGCTACGCGCCCCGCGCGAACGCAGCAGCGTTGCGAGGGGTGCCAGAAGCTGCGGTGCCGTGATCTGATCGTTCCCTTCGCGCTCCGCGACAAACGCCTCGATCCAGCGCACCGAGTTGATCAATTGTCCGACTTGCCAGAAACACGCCAGAACGCCAATGGTAAACACGAACAGAATGAACCCGTTCAGCCAGGGATTGGCCAGAAACACCGGCGCCACGCGCGGCAAGGCAACAAAGGCCCCGGCCCCGACAAGGCCAAGCACGATCAGCATCGACAGGATTTGCCGATAAGGTTGGGAAAACTGCGCGTTTACCTCGCGGTCTGGCTGGTCCAAGGGGACGGCTCCTGACGCATTGTTGCTCGTTATTCTTTGCGCGGCAGATTACGCATAATACGCGCGCAAGGCCAAGGTTTTATGCGCTCAGCGCTGCAACCCGCTGCGAGAGCCACGTCAGATCTGCATCTTCGATGCCCAACTCCGAAAGATGCGCAGCCGTATTGTGCAGATATTCGGTGTTGGGTCCGCGTCCGCCCACGGCCCTTGCGATGATCTGTGCCTGCTCTTCCAGCGCAAAGTGGCAATACTGTCGGTGCGAGCGGTCCACAATGTAGCACAGGGTCTCAACCGTTCTGCCATCGGTCAGCGTAGCGGGATGCGTCGCCTCATAATAGGCCGAGGAAATCAATTCGCGTTCCCGAAGATAATCAAGCGTGGCAGCTTCGGTGCCCGGCTTGGCGCGCAAGGCAACTCCAACACAGGAGTGCCCCGGTGCTTCATCAAGGGCCAGCACCAATCCCGGCGCCTCTTCGGTGCCGCGGTGATGGATAGACAGCATGCAAAAACTGCGCGCATATCCCGGCAAGGTCGCGATCTGGCTTTCCGCCACATCAAACCCCGGGTTCCATAAAAGCGAGCCGTATCCGAACACCCATAAGCTCATTGCACTGGTCCTTGTTTTGCCGGTGTCTTAAACACCAGCGAAAGCCGAGGGGAAAGAGATGAAACGACTGCTAATTGTGATCCTTGTCGCAGCGGCGCTCTGGGCGGGCTATTGGTTCATCGGCGCCCGCACAGCGACAGCCAATTTCGAGGCTTGGTTTGCACAGCGTTCTACAGAAGGATGGGTCGCCGAAAACAGCGGTATTGTCACACGCGGGTTCCCAAATCGGTTTGATACGACGATCAGCGATATCACTTTGGCGGACCCTGATACCGGTGTTGCCTACACCGCGCCGTTCCTGCAAATCTTCGCGCTCAGCTACAAACCAGAACACTTGATCGCAGTCTGGCCGACAACCCAGCAGCTTGCCACACCCTTTGGCGCAATCGGTATCACAAGCACGAAAATGCGCACGTCGCTGGTGGTAGATGCGTCGTCGAATGCCGCGATCGAGCGCAGCCAGTTTGAAGCAATGGAAATGGCACTGGCATTCCCTGACGGGCGCGAGGCCAAAGCCGATGCGGTCAATGCAGCCATCGAAAAGCTTCCCGCCGCTCAAGCCGCGTACCACTTCGGATTGGATGCCAAGGGGCTGGTTCTGCCGCAACCTGCAGCCCTGAAGCTGCAAACAGGCGATCTGCTGCCCGACGCGCTGGAACGCGCCCGCGCCGATGTGACCATGACCTTTGACGCACCCTGGGATCTTGATGCGCTGCAATCCCGCCGCCCGCAGCCAACCCGCATCGACGTGAGGTTGATCGAAGCCCGCTGGGGACAGCTGGACCTCAAAATCGCCGGGGCGCTGGATGTGAACACACAAGGCCAGCCCACCGGCAAACTGACGATCAAGGCACAGAACTGGCGCGATATCCTGACGCTCGCGGTTGCCTCCGGCATGCTGCCCGAGCAAATGGAACGGCCCATTGATCAGGGGCTGTCGCTGCTCTCCGGGCTCAGCGGCAATCCCAAAACGCTGGATCTGCCGCTGGACTTCGCGAATGGCCGGGTTTTTCTTGGGCCGATCCCGTTGGGTCCGGCACCAAGGCTTGTGTTGCGGTAAAGCGGCAAGCTCTACCCGTTCATGCGTAATGCGGAAGCGTTCCCAATACCGCGTTCGCCGCTTCCGCGCCCTTCTTGACGAAATGCTCGGAGTAGAAACTCACATGCTCTTCGCTGGGTTGAAAGTGATGCGGCGTCAGTGAAACAGAGAAGGTTGGCACACCTGTCTCCATCTGCGCGCGCATCAGACCATCCACGACAGCACTGGCGACAAAATCGTGGCGGTAGATACCGCCGTCTACCACCAAAGCCGCGCACACAATGGCGTCATAGTCTCCCGACGCGCCCAGCTTTTTGGCCAGCAGCGGCATCTCGAATGCCCCTGGAACATCCAGCGCAGTGATCTGCACCGTCTGATCATGGCGGTCCATTTCCGCCTCAAACCCAACCAGCGCCTGATCAACGATCTCGGCATGCCAGCGCGCCTTGATGAAGGCAATTTTCAGATGTTTCGTCATTTTGGAACCTTTGTCTTTGACGTTACAAAAGCCCCAGAGCACAGCAATATCGCACACGCCGCAGTGGCGCGCACATCGCTCTCTTTCATCCGGACTGTTACCGTCGGCTCCGGAGTTTCACCGGTATCTGCTGACCTCGCACCAATTGGCGCAAGCGCTCGCGGGCTATCACCGCCGGTCAGGAATTGCACCCTGCCCTGAGAACATCCCTTAGCAGTGACAGAGCCGCATCGCCCTTGCAAGCCCGGCGCCGCCGCGTCACTTTGCAATTGCGACAAGGGAGAACGATCATGGATGACCTCGGGCAGCGATTGAATGCGGAAATAGACGCGCGGCGCGACGATCTGATCGCCCTGACGCAAGAGCTTATCCGCATCCCGACACTGAACCCTCCCGGTGAGAGTTATCGCGAGATTTGCGCGTTTCTTGGCGAGCGTCTGGTAAAGTCCGGCTTCGGCATGGAGATGGTTCGTGCGGAAGGCGCGCCTGGCGACAGCACCAGATACCCGCGCTGGAATGTCGTCTGCCGACGCGAGGGCAAGCGCGCCGGAGACTGCGTGCATTTCAACAGCCACATTGACGTTGTTGAGGTTGGCGCGGGCTGGACGACCGATCCCTTTGGCGGCGCATTGATTGAGGGAAAGATTTACGGGCGCGGCGCATGCGACATGAAAGGCGGGCTGGCTGCATCGGTTATCGCCGCTGAAGCCTTCATCGCGATCTGCCCCGAGTATCAGGGCGCAATCGAGATCAGCGGCACGGCCGATGAGGAATCCGGCGGCTATGGCGGCGTTGCCTATCTGGCGGAGAAGGGTTTTTTCGATCCTGCGCGCGTGCAGCATGTGATCATCCCCGAACCGCTGAACAAAGACCGGATCTGCCTAGGTCACCGTGGCGGATGGTGGGCGGAGATCGAGACCTTTGGCGAGATTGCCCATGGCTCCATGCCGTTCTTGGGCGACTGCGCGGTGCGCCACATGGGCGCGGTGATAGAGACATTCGAAGACAAGCTTTACCCTGCGATGGCCGCCCGGCGGACAGAGATGCCGGTGGTGCCGGAAGGGGCGCGATCCTCGACGATGAACATCAACTCGATTCACGGAGGCATGGCCGAAGAACCCGAAGGCAGCACGGCCTTGCCCGCCCATTGCGTGCCCGATAGTTGCCGGATCGTGATCGACAGACGCTATCTGGCCGAGGAAAATCACGAGGGTGTCAGCGGTGAGGTGCGCGCGCTTCTGGAAGAGCTGCGTGTGACCCGGCCCAGGTTTGAATATGCCATGCGCGAGCTGAACCATGTCGCCCCTTCCATGACAGACAAAAAAGCGCCTGTTGTGCAGACTGTTGCTCGGTCGATCCAGGCGGTGATGGGCAAAGGGCCGGAATATGTCGCCTCACCCGGAACCTATGATCAAAAGCACATTGACCGTATCGGCAAG
>JBCCUH010000168.1:0-5075 GCA_039197405.1 Pseudomonadota bacterium | reverse complement strand
GTCGGCAACCCCGGCTCTGGTCAGCGCGCCACGATGGAAGTTGTCATGGACGCTTACGGCATGTCCATGGATGATTTCGCTCTGGCGACAGAATACAAGGGCTCTGAGATGGCCAAGCAGATCTGCGACGATAACATTGACGCAATGATCTACACCATCGGTCACCCGGCTGCGGCGATCAAGGAAGCGACGACCACCTGTGATGTGAAACTGGTTTCCGTAACCGGCGATGCCATCGACAAGCTGGTTGCGGACAACCCCTACTACCGCGTAGCGACGATCCCCGGCGGCATGTATGCGGGCACCGATGGTGACACGACCACCTTTGGCGTGGGCGCGACCTTTGTGACCTCTGCCAACGTCTCTGACGATGTGGCCTATGTGGTTGCCAAGGCGGTTCTGAGCAATCTTGACGACTTCCGCGGTCTGCAACCGGCCTTTGCCAACCTTGATGCGGCACAGATGGTCAAGGATGGCCTCAGCGCGCCGCTGCACCCCGGCGCCGAGAAGGCTTACAAAGAACTGGGCCTGATGGAATAACCTCTTCACCACCCCGACAAATGCGCCCCGTCCGACAGGTCGGGGCGTTTTTTGTTGCGCAATGCGGATATTGGCACCGGGCGGCGGGGATGCGGCGGATCGCGGGTCACAACCTGATCACTTTCTGCTGAAGCCATTGATATCAAACTCAATTGCCCGGATATTGGCGCCGAAACAACATAGGACCTTCCCCATGCTCATGCCCCGCCAGACAACCCCGAACCTGAGCTTGCCCACGCTGGATCACGGCGCCTTTGATCTGGCGTCCGACGTGTCCGAACGCGGCACAGTGATCTGCTTTTACCGGGGGCTGCATTGCCCGATCTGTGCCACCTATCTGACCGAGTTGGAAAAACGCGTCGGGGATTTTGCAGAGCGCGGCGTTGCCACCATAGCGGTCAGTTCTGACGGCGAAGAGCGCACGCGCGCTATGGCCGAAAAAATCGGCGCAACGCAGCTGCGGTTCGGATATGATCTGCCGCTGCAGGTGGCGCGGGACTGGGGGCTATATATCTCGACCTCTCGCGGCAAGACCTCCATCGGTATTGAAGAGCCGGCGCTTTTTTCCGAGCCGGGGCTGTTCATGGTGACGCCGCAGCAGACGCTTTACTATGGATCGGTGCAGACCATGCCTTTTGTCAGGCCGCATTTTTCCGAACTGGTCGGCGCGTTGGATTTTGCCATCAAGAACACCTATCCGGCGCGCGGCGAATATGAGGGCGCGGTCTGAGCACGCGCCTTTTGCCGGTTCACCCCTGCTTCAAACTTGCGTGAATGCGATTGCAAGACAAGCGTGCTTGGGAAACAAGGATGCCATGTTTGACAGTCGCATTCGCACATTGATGGACCCCTCGCTGAACGCCATCGGTCGGCGCCTTGCCCGCGCGGGTTTCACCGCCGATGCAATGACGCTGGCCGGTCTTGTCATCGGGCTGACTGCTGCGGTGATGATCTACTGCGGCGTGACCTGGCTGGCGCTGGTGCCGCTCTTGCTGAGCCGGGTAGCGGACGGGCTGGACGGCGCGGTGGCGCGAGCGACGCAGACGACCGACTTTGGCGGCTATTTCGATATCTCCGCCGATTTTCTCTTTTACGGATCGGTTCCTTTTGCCTTTGTGCTGCTAGACCCGATGCAAAACGGTGTGGCCGGTGCCTTCCTTCTGGCGTCCTTTTATTTCAACGGCACCAGCTTTCTGGGCTACGCCATCGTTGCGGAAAAGCGCGGGATGGAGACGACCGCGCAGGGGGTGAAATCGCTTTATTACTCCAATGGCCTCCTGGAAGGCAGCGAGACCATCGCGTTTTTCGTCCTGCTGTGTCTCTTTCCGGCATGGTTTGCGCCCGCGGCCTGGATCTTTGGCACTGCCTGCTTTGCCACCGGGGCGCTGCGCATCCATGCGGCGAGCCGGATTTTCAAGCAGGTCAAAGTGCACGGGACGTAACCCTGCCAAGGCCCCGAATGTCACAAGACAAACCCGGCGCAACCCGTTAGGCTGAATGCAACAGCAAGACGGGGGCAATATGATGAGTGAGACCAGAACCGCCGAAGACATGGTGGCCGAGGCTGACACGGGCGCACGCAACGCGGGGCCATTTGCAACAAAAGTCATCTTCTGGCTGTGTATCATATGGTCGCTGTTCCAGCTTTACATCGCTTCCAAATTGCCTGGTGTTCTGGCGCAGGCCACCGGCGTTTCGATCTTCGCCAATATCGTGGCGCAGGCGCGATTCGTGCATTTGGCCTTTGCCATGTCATTGGCGACGCTGGCTTTTCCCATTCTGGGCCATCGCAACCGCATCCCCTGGTACGACTGGGCGCTGGTGGCATTGGGCACGGCGGCCTGTCTTTATCTGGTGGTCTTTCGCTTTGAAATCGCGGACCGGCCCGGCCTGTGGTCTACCTCCGACATCGTGATGAGCGCCATCGGCATGGGCGTGCTGATGGTTGCGGTCTTCCGCTCGCTCGGGCTGCCGCTGGTGATCATCGCTTCGCTCTTTCTGGCGCTGGCCTTCTTTGGCGGCTATTCGGAGTGGATCGGGTCGATCACCAACTATGGCGGATCTTCCTTCACCAAGGCGATGGGCCATTACTGGATGCAGACCGAAGGGGTCTTCGGTGTCGCGCTGGGTGTGTCGACCACGATGATTTTCCTCTTTGTTCTGTTTGGTGCCCTTCTGGAAAAAGCCGGTGGCGGCAACTGGTTCATCAAGGTTGCGATTGCCCTGCTTGGCGCGCTAAGGGGCGGGCCTGCGAAAGCGGCGGTCTTGTCTTCCATGATGACCGGGATGATCTCGGGATCCTCCATCGCCAACACCGTGACTACCGGCACATTCACCATCCCGCTGATGAAGCGCATCGGCTTTTCCTCGGAAAAAGCGGGCGCGGTGGAAGTCGCTTCGTCCACCAATGGTCAGCTGACACCGCCGGTGATGGGGGCGGCTGCCTTCCTGATGGTGGAATATGTCAACATTCCCTACATCGAAGTGGTCAAACACGCCTTTCTGCCTGCGGTGATTTCCTACATCGCGCTGCTCTACATCGTGCATCTGGAAAGCCTGAAGCTGCGCCTTGAGGGCCTGAAAAAGCCCGGTCGCCACATCGGTATCATCATGATCCTGCTGCTTTTCATCTCCGGCTTTCTGGCGATGGCGGCGATTACCTTCATCGTGGTGCTGATCCGTGCAGCGCTGGAGCCGGTGATGCCCGGTGCCACGGTCTATCCCGCGCTGGTGATGCTGTTGGCAGCCTATCTGGGGCTGGTCTACATGGCGTCCCGCTATCCTGACATCGAAGCGGATGATCCCAATTCGAAAGCGGTCAGTGCACCGCGCTTGACGCCCACCTTTCTTGGCGGCGCCTATTATGCGTTGCCGATCTTCGTGCTGATCTGGAACCTGATGGTGCGTACAGACACGCTGGACCGTCTGTCACCTGCCCTTTCAGCCTTCTGGGCGACCATCGCGATGATCATCGTCGCGCTGACGCACCGCCCGCTGAAAGCAGTGTTCCGGGGCGAGAACCAAACGGTGAATGAAGCTGTCGCGGGTTTCCGCGATTTTGTGAGCGGGCTGGAAAGCGGTGCGCGCAACATGATCGGGATCGGCGTCGCAACGGGTGCTGCGGGTATCATCGTTGGCACCATCTCGCTGACGGGGGCGCATCAGATTATCGGTCAGGTGATCGAGGTGATCTCGGGCGGCAATCTGATGATCCTTCTGGTGCTGGTGGCGGTGCTGTCGCTGATCCTTGGGATGGGTCTGCCAACCACGGCAAACTATATCGTTGTGTCGTCCTTGATGGCGCCTGTCATTGTCAGTGTCGGCGCGCAGTCTGGCCTGATCGTGCCGCTGATTGCTGTGCATATGTTCGTCTTCTACTTCGGCATTCTTGCAGATGACACGCCGCCCGTGGGCCTTGCGGCCTATGCGGCGGCAGCGATCAGCAGGGGCGATCCGATCAAGACCGGTGTGCAAGGCTTTGCCTATGACATCCGCACAGCGCTGTTGCCGTTCATGTTCATCTTCAACACCGACCTGCTGCTGATCGACGTGGGCCTTGTGAAAGCGATTTTCGTCTTCTTGGTCTCGCTCGTTGCGATGCTTCTTTTCGCGGCAGCCACGCAGGGCTACTTCATTGCAAGATCGAAAAAATGGGAGACAGCGGTGATCCTCGTCATCGTCTTCACGCTGTTCCGGCCCGGTTACTGGCTCGATCAGGTCTATGAGCCCTACACAGAGCTGACAGGGCCAGCGGCGGTTGAGGCCCTGGGCAAGATGCCCTCCGGCTCGGACGCGCGGCTGCGCATCTCGGCGCCTGATTTCGACACCGGGATCGTTGGCGATATCACCGTGCTTTTCACACCCGAAAACGATGGCGATGGCATGAGCCGATTGGCCGAAGCCGGTCTGACGGTAATGCCCGATGGCGAGATGCTGGTGCTGGACGAGCCTTTCCCCGGCACGCCCTATTTCGACAAGCTGGCCAATGACTATGACTTTTACGGGGATGCGCCCGCGCAGATCGCCGCCGTCAGCATCCCGAATGATCGTCCTGCCAAGGAGTGGTTCTTCCTGCCAGCCTTCCTGCTGCTGCTTTTGATTGTCGCGCTGCAAAGCCGGCGTGCTGATCAGCCTGCATTCTAAGGAGAGACATGATGTTCAAATCCATTCTCGTTCCCGTCGACATCACCGTTCCCGGCGATATGGCCAAGCTCTTGTCTCGTGCCGGAGCGCTGAAAGACACATGGGGCAGCGAGGTGCATGTGGTGTCGGTGATGCCTGATCCGGGGTTTGCCCTTGTCAGCCAGCAGCTTCCCAAAGGCCTGGAGCATGAGGCGCGGGCCGGTGCGAAGGGCAGCCTGCAGGCGGCTTTGAAAGAGGCGGGGTTATCGGCAGAGTTACATATCCAGATGGGCACGATCTATGATCAGGTGATCAAGCTGGCCGAGCAACTGGATATCGACCTGATCGTGATCGGGGCGCACCAGACGCGCAGCGTTCGAGCCAAGCAGATAGTCCTTCAGCTCGGGCCGGTG
>JBCCUH010000167.1:0-5086 GCA_039197405.1 Pseudomonadota bacterium | reverse complement strand
GACGAAATCACCTACGAGGTCGAAGAATCTGAGCGCCGATACGAGGAAAACTTCCCCGAGAGCTATGAAGATCTCACCAATCGCGAAATTGTCGTTCGTGCAACCGATCAATGGAAACTCTCACGCAGCAATTTTGGGAATGCGATCCGCATTCAATCAGCCATTGTCTCATCCATAACAGAGTCCAAAGAAACGCTCACGACGCTGGTCAATCAGAGCCAGGAAGCTGCGGGCAATCTCGAAGTTATTCAGGCTGGCAACCAGTTGATGGCGCTCAGCGTCGAGCAGCAAATGCACATGCAGCAACTCATGGCCTCGCACTACCGCATGCTGGCGGTCGAACAGGCTCGGCGCGCTGCCATCGAAGAACAAGCGCGCGTGCGCCATGATCGCTTCAAAGGCGATGGCGCCGCGTATACGCGGTATTAGAGGGCAGGGCAGATGGACGACCTAAATGTCATCGATCAGTTCGTCGCGACCTTCTCGACTTATGTCGATAGCGGGTTCGGACTGCTGCAAGCCGATGTCGCCTTTCTCACAACGGCACTGATCACCATTGATATCACATTGGCAGGCCTGTTCTGGGCTATGGGCCCCGACACAGATGTCGTGGCGAAATTCTTGAAAAAAATTCTCTATGTCGGTTTCTTCGCTTTGATCATCGGCAATTTCGGATTTCTCGCGGATGTCATCTTTACAAGTTTTGCGCAGCTGGGTCTCAACGCGACGGGCGGCACCCTCACCGCCGCTGACATTATGAGGCCGGGCTTCGTTGCTGCCACGGGCTATGACGCTGCTTATCCATTGTTGGATGAAATATCCAAACTAACGGGCCCGATTGCTTTCTTCCGTAACATAGTGATCATCGCTGTCCTATTCTTGGCTTGGTTGATCACGCTTCTCGCTTTCTTCTTCCTCGCCATTCAGCTCTTCATCACCATCCTAGAGTTCAAACTCACCACACTCGCTGGTTTTGTCCTCATCCCGTTTGCCCTTTGGAACAAAACCTCCTTCCTGGCCGAGCGCGTTCTTGGCAATGTCATATCGGCGGGCATCAAGCTGATGGTGCTGGCGATCATTGTCGGCATCGGTTCGACCATATTTGGATCCATCACATCTACGTTTACGCCGGACGCGGTCACACTTGAACAAGCCGCATCGGTCATCCTTGGATCGCTTGCAATGTTGGCGCTCGGCATTTTTGGGCCTGGCATTGCCACTGGGATCGTCTCAGGGGCGCCGCAGCTCGGAGCAGGGGCGGCGATTGGTACGGCAGCTGGCGTCGCGGCTGGCACAGTGGCCAGCGCATCGGTTGCCCGCGGCGCGATTGGCGCCGGAGCAAAAGCGGCGACGAGCTCGATCGGCGCGGCGGCGTCCATGGCAGGCGGCGCGCGCACATCTTACGCGCTTGCAAGCACAGCATCTGGAAAAAGAGGCGCGCGCGGTATGGCCTCCGGTATGGGCGGCGTTGCAGCTGCTGGAATTGCCAGTGCGCGGCGATCCAGCGGACGGTTTTTTTCGCGAATGACAGGCGGCGCACGCGATCGCTATCGCGCGGGCGGTCAAGCGGCCTTTGCGGCTACAGGAGGCGTCGGCGGCGGTGCCATGCCAGCGCCCAATGCTGCCAATGACGCTTCCGGCCCAGATTGGGCAAAACGCATTCGGCGCAGCCAAACTACCAGAGAAGCCGGAATGACCGCAGCGGCGGCTGTGCGCGACGGCGACCGGCCTGGAGCAGGTGAAGCGCCGCGCCTGAAAGATGAGGAGTAGAGAAACATGTTTTGGAAACGACAGACCAACGCCTATGGCGAGATGCCAGAGCCAGTCACGCCTTATCAGCGCGCGGCGCAAGCCTGGGACGATCGAATGGGTTCGGCCCGCGTTCAAGCCAAGAATTGGCGCCTCGCTGCACTCATCGCGCTTGGCATGTGCTTCGTGCTAACATGCGGCTTGCTGTGGCGATCAACCCAATCCTACGTGACGCCATATGTGGTTGAATTAACGACAGACGGCGCGGTGCGCGCCGTCGGCCCCGCCGCCGCCCAATATGAGCCGACCGATGCGCAAATCGCCTTCCATCTTGCAGGCTTCATCCAGAACACGCGGTCAGTCTCGATCGATCCAATTGTCGTGCGCCAGAACTGGCTGCAGGCCTATGCCTACGCCACAGACCGGGCCGCTGCCACGCTCAATACATATGCGCAGGAAAACGATCCTTTCGCAGAAGTCGGCAAACGATCTGTCTCGGTTGATGTAACCAGTGTCGTTCGCGCAAGTGATAACAGTTTCACGTTGCGCTGGCGCGAGATCGCCTATCGCAACGGCGCAGAAATGGGCCGCGAAAATTGGACGGCCACCTTGTCGGTCATCCATGACACGCCGCGCGACGCTGAAACACTCCACCACAACCCGCTGGGCCTCTACGTCCACGGCATCAACTGGTCGAAAGACCTTAACTGAAGGAGGCTTCCATGACGAAGACACATCTTATTACCATTCTGCTCGGGGCGGTCTCACTAACGGCTTGCGAAAGCTTAGATCTTGGAACAAAGGCGCCCGACATCGTGCTCGATGATGAACCCTTTATCGAGGCGATGTATCTCGCTGAGGATGATGCTGCGCCGGTCACCGATGCTGTGTCACCCGCCGCGCCGATCGTTGCGCGAACGTTCGGTCCGAGCGTTAGCCCTTCGCAGATTGCCGGGGCGGGGCCAAGCGAGCCTCTCGCCCCTCACAAGGCCATTGACCAGGCCAATGCCTCGGCAGCCATCGAGCCCTCTTCCGCCAATTATATGAATGCAATCCAGATTTATCCCTATACACGCGGCGCGCTTTATCAGGTCTACGCTGCGCCGGAGCAGGTAACCGATATTGCGCTCCAAGCTGGCGAAGAGCTGATGTCGGTCTCTGCCGGGGATACGGTGCGCTGGGTGCTGGGAGACACAGTGTCAGGCGCCGGCGATCAGGCGCAGGTCCACATCCTAGTAAAGCCCATCCAGCCAGGCCTTAAAACCAATCTCATCATCACAACCTCGCGGCGCGCCTACCATTTGGAACTGCATGCCTTCCGCGAAACCTACATGGCGGCGGTCTCCTGGCGCTATTCTGATCAGCCTTTGGTGCGCCGAATGGCCGAGAGCAGCGGGGATAATGAGCGAGGCCCACAAGGCTTGCAGCTCGATCGCTTGCGCTTTCGCTATGAGATCAGCGGAGATGAACCGCACTGGCGCCCCACGCGCGTCTTTGATGATGGCCGCAAAGTCTATATTCAATTTCCAGCCCGGCTCGATCAAGGTGAGGCCCCACCGCTTTTTGTGGTCGGGCGAGATGGCAAATCTCAGCTCGTAAACTATCGCATGCGCGACAATTATTATGTCGTCGACCGCCTGTTTGCGCTGGCCGAGCTTCGGCTTGGCGAGAAAAACCAAGATGTGGTGCGGATCGAGCGCAATGATCTGCAAATGGCGTCGCGATGACAGTGTTGAATGAAAGCACGGCGCCGGGCGATCTGTCGATCCGCTTGGCGCCCGCGCCGGTCAGACGCTTTTCGAAAAAAGCTCTGGCCATCATCCTCGGCTTTTCGGCCTTGATCATTCTTGGCAGTTTCTCGCTCGCTTTATCGCCGTCAGGTAACGACGCTTCAGCCGCGACACGAGAGCTGTACTCAACGGAGAACAAGCCGAAGGCGGATGGGCTCGCTTCCCTGCCCGCCTCGTACGCCGATATCAAACAGGATGAGCCCGTCCCTGAACTCGGGCCGCCGCTGCCGGGCGATCTTGGGGCGCCCATCTTGCGAGCACAGCGAGCAGGCCGGTTCGACTTTGATGAACGATTTGAAGCGAGCGCCGAAATAGACGAGCTGGCTGAGCAGGTCGCGCAATTAGAAGCCGAGCGCGCCGCCGCGGCACGCGAAAGCGGGTTATTCTTTTCTAATTCTGGTAAACAGGCGGCGCCCGTTGATCAGGTGGCAGCGCCTCAAAGGGCGGGGCTCAGTGATCCGTTTGAGGTGTTAAATGCCTGGGGGCCGCTCACAGCAGGCGGGCAAGTCAGCCAGGATGCGAACTTCCAACAGCGCAAAGAAGACTTCATCTCAAAGACGCCCGTCGGTTCGATCTACAACCCCTATCAGATTCAATCGCCAGTCTCGCCCTGGCAAGTCATGGCGGGCACTGTCATTCCAGCGACATTGCTGACCGGCATCAATTCAGATCTGCCGGGTCAAATTGTCGGGCAAGTGACTGAGCCGGTATATGACACGGTCACCGGACAGACCGTCCTCATCCCGCAAGGCAGCCGGATTGTTGGGCGATATGATAGCGTGGTCGCTTATGGGCAGAGCCGGGCGCTCATTGTCTGGAACCGCATCATCATGCCAGATGGCACATCGATCCGGATTGAAAATCTGCCCGGCGTAGATGGCCGCGGCAATGCGGGCCTCAAGGACCGGGTCAACAATCACACGCTTCGGATCTTCTCAGCAGCCGCCCTCTCAAGCCTGATCAGTGTTGGCGCCGAACTTTCTGACGATGATGACGATCGGATCGCACGCGCATTACGGGACGCGACACAGGATGGGGCCTCTCGCGCCAGCGATGAAATCATTCGCCGCCAACTGGCCGTTCAGCCAACGATTACAGTGCGCCCCGGCTGGCGCCTGCGCATACTCGTCCATCAAGACATCATTCTTCAACCTTATGGAAGGCGCTAACATGTCCCAAGCTAAGCTAAAGGTCGGCCCGCTCGTCGACCAGACGCCGGTCAAACTTTCAATATCGTGCGATCCCGAGCTTCACGCAGATCTCGCCGACTATGCCAAAGTCCACTCACGGGCGTTTGGAAAAGATGTGACGGTGGCAGAGCTCGCCCCGCACATGCTGCGCGCTTTGATGGATGGCGATGCTGTCTTCAAGCGTTCGCGCCGAATTTTTAACCAGGCCTAGGGGAGAAAGGAAATGGCTAATATTGGAATTTTCACGCGAACGCGGCATGGATTTGAGGGCAGTATCTCGACGCTCTCGCTTTGCCTTTCGGCACGTTTTGTGCGCAATCGAAACAAGCGAGGCGAAAGTTCACCGGACTATTTTAT
>JBCCUH010000166.1:0-5095 GCA_039197405.1 Pseudomonadota bacterium | reverse complement strand
GCGCAGGTCGATGTGCTCGCCCGGTCGGTTTATCTGCGGTATCTTGAAGCGCACGGGCAGGAAGTGGCGTTCGAGGATGGCACCTATCCAGGAGATTATCTGATCCCGGTCGGCGCGGCTTTGAAGGACAAGGTGGGTGACGCCTATGTCGGCAAGGGAGAAGATGTCTGGCTGGCGGATGTCCGGCTCTTTGCGACTGAAGCCATGATGGAGCTTATTCGCAGCGATCTCAAAGCCCTGGGCGTCGAGATGGATGTGTTCTACAGCGAGAAATCGCTCTATGGCACAGGCCGCATTGAAGCTGCGATTGATGCGTTGAAAGACAAGGGGCTGATCTACGAAGGCGTGTTGGAGCCGCCCAAGGGCAAAAAGCCCGAAGATTGGGAGCCGCGCAAGCAGACGCTTTTCAAATCGACCGAACATGGGGATGATGTGGACCGGCCGGTGATGAAATCGGATGGCTCCTGGACCTATTTTGCGCCGGATATCGCCTATCACTTCGACAAGGTGGAGCGCGGCTATGATGCGCTGATCGATGTCTTTGGCGCCGACCACGGTGGCTATGTCAAACGGATGAAAGCGGCTGTCTCGGCCTTGTCGGACGGGCGCACGCCGCTGGATATCAAACTGACGCAGCTGGTGAAGCTGTTCAAGAACGGCGCGCCTTTCAAGATGTCCAAACGGGCAGGGACCTTTGTGACGTTGCGCGATGTGGTCGATCAGGTCGGGGCGGGCGTGACGCGCTTTCACATGCTGACGCGCAAGAATGATGCGCCGCTGGATTTCGATTTCGACAAGGTGCTGGAGCAATCCAAGGACAACCCGGTCTTTTACGTGCAATATGCCAATGCACGGGTGCATTCGGTGCTGCGCAAGGCGCAGGCTGCGGGAATTGATCTGAGCATTGCGCCGGATCTTGCCGATCTTACCCATGAGGCAGAGATCGCGGTGGCCCGGAAACTGGCCGAATGGCCGCGTCTGATCGAGATCGCCGCGCGCACCCACGAGCCGCATCGGGTTGCTTTCTATCTCTATGATTTAGCAAGCGAATTTCACGCGCTTTGGAACAGGGGCAATGACGTTCCGGCGTTGAGATTTGTTCAGGAGGACTCAGAAGACACAACCCGGACAAAAATCGCTTTGGCGCGGTCCGTGTCGGTTGTCATTTGTGCTGGCCTTTCTATTCTGGGTGTCGAGCCGGTGGAAGAAATGCGCTGAAGACATCTCTCTGCCGGACGCAAGAGCACGTAAATGATGCCATGTGCAACGTACGCATGGCACGGATGTGAGGCAAAATGGCAGATGCATCGATGAACGGGCGCGGATTCGCGCCCCAGGCCGGTTCAGTTCACGCCTATCAGGCGTATCAAGCACATGCAGAGCAGCAGCAGGTGGCGCAAAGCCATGGTGGTGCGATGCGCGCGGGGACCGCGCTGGCCGGGGCGACCTTGTCGCTGGCCCTTGTGATTGGTGTCAGCGTCTGGGGCTATCAGTTGATGGCGCGCGATGTTGCCGGTGTCCCGGTGGTGCGCGCCGTGCAGGGCGAAATGCGGGTGCGCCCGGATAATCCAGGCGGGCAACAGGCTGACAATCAGGGGTTTGCCGTCAATGAGGTTGCCGCTGCAGGCAGTACGGCTGCGCCTGCGGACCAGATCGTCCTTGCACCTGAGCCGATTGATCTGTCCGATGAAACCACGCCGCTGATCGACCAGCTGGCAGCCGCCCAGCCGCGCTATGCCGGGCAGGAGGGCGAGGTTGCCGCACGGCAGGCCTCGACCGAGCTTTCGCCCGAAATGGCGTCGATCCAGGCGCTTGCCGATCAGATCGCAGCCGGCGCAACACCCCTGACCGGAATTGGCGAGACGGCATCGGCGCCGGTGCAAACCGCCGTGACCCAGCCCGCCGAGGCAGCGCCGCCCGAACCAACCGCACAGGCAACGCCGGCGGTACCGGAGCAGCCGCAAATGGCCATCATCGACACCAGCACGCCGGGTGTTGCCCGTTCCTTGCGCCCCAGCTTGCGTCCGGCCGAGTTCAAAACCGCGTCGCTCGGCGCGTTTGATGCGGGCGCTTCTGCGACAGCTGTGCGCGATGTCGATCCCGCCACAATTCCGGCAGGCACCCGGCTTGTGCAGCTTGGAGCTTACGAAAGCCCCGAGATCGCCCGCAAGGAGTGGGATCGTTTTGCGGCGCGTTTTGCCGATTACATGACCGGCAAGGATCGCGTCGTGCAGCGCGCACAAAGCGGCGGGCGGACATTTTATCGCCTGCGCGCGATTGGATTTACCGATTTGGCCGATGCCCGTCGTTTTTGCGCGGCTTTGACGGCACAGAATACAGATTGCATACCCGTTGTAACAAGGTGATTTGACATGGCACAGGGCGCGACGATTTTTGGCTGTCTCGGCCCGCAACTGACCTCCGCAGAACGTGGATTTTTCCGCGATGCGGATCCTTTTGGATTTATTCTTTTCGATCGCAATCTGGAAACCGCGGAGCAAATCCGTGCACTGTGCCGCGAATTGCGGGACTGTGTCGGGCGCAATGCCCCCATATTGATTGATCAGGAAGGAGGCCGCGTTCAGCGTTTGCGCGCGCCGCTGGCCACGGAGTGGCTTGCACCCATGGACGAGGTAGCGCGCGCCGGGCCGAATGCGTCCCGCGTTATGCGTTTGCGCTACCAAATCATCGCGGGGGAACTGCTGTCTTTGGGCATTGATGCAAACTGCGCGCCGATGGTGGATATCGCGACGGAGGCAACGCATTCTTTCCTGAAAAACCGCTGTTATGGCAGCGATTTGTCTCAGGTGACGGACGCGGGGTTGGCTGTTGCCCAGGGCTTGCTGGCAGGCGGCGTTCTGCCTGTTGTCAAACATATTCCTGGTCATGGTCGTGCCGTGCTGGACAGCCATCTGGAGCTTCCGGTCGTTGATGCGGCAGCAGATGAATTGCGCGCCAGTGATTTTGCCGCCTTCACCGGGTTTGGCACCATGCCGATGGGAATGACCGCCCATGTCACTTACAGCGCGATTGATGATCGCCCGGCAACGCTGTCGCCCACGATGATGTGTCTCATTCGCGAAGAGATCGGCTTTGGCGGTCTGATCATGACCGATGACATTTCGATGAAAGCCCTGACTGGCACGCTGGCCGAACTGTCGCGCCTGTCCATCGACGCCGGCTGCGATGTGGTTCTGCATTGCAATGGCGAGATGGGCGAGATGGAGGATGTGGCCGCAGCAGCGGGGCGGATGAGCGATGCAGCGCAAATGCGCGCCGACACTGCCATCGCCGCCCGCGTGACCCCCGATCCGGTTGACAAATCCGAGCTACTTGCGCAGCTTGAGGCGCTGACAGCTCGGGGATAGCAATGGCCGCAGACAGCCGCCAGACAGATGCGGATTTTGACAGCGGAGGCCAGGAGCGGCTTTCCGTGCAGGACCGCTTGGCGGCAGAGGCGCTGATCGTCGATGTTGATGGTTATGAAGGCCCGCTGGATGTGCTGCTTACTCTGTCGCGCACGCAGAAAGTCGACCTGCGCAAGATTTCGGTTCTGGAGCTGGCCAAGCAATACCTGTCTTTTGTCGAACGCGCCAAAGCGCTGCGCATTGAACTGGCGGCTGACTATCTGGTGATGGCTGCCTGGCTGGCGTTCCTGAAATCCCGTCTGCTGCTGCCCCCCGACCCAGAGGAAGAAGGCCCATCTGGCGAAGAACTGGCGGCGCATCTGGCGTTCCAGCTGGAACGCTTGCAGGCCATGCGCGATGCGGCGGCCCGGTTGATGGCGCGGGATCAGAAAGGGCGCGACTTTTTCGTACGCGGCATTCCCGAAGTGGTCGAGCGCGTGAAATCAGTGACGTATACGGCAACCCTGCTGGATCTGATGCAGGGCTACGCGCGCATCAGGACAAAAGATGAGTTTCGCCCTTTTGTGATGGATCGCGATGCGGTCTACACGATGGAAGAGGCTTTGGGCCGCATGCGCGGGCTCATTGGGTTTGCCGGGACCTGGACGGATATCTCAAGCTACCTGCCCGATGGATGGAACAAGGATCCCGCGCGCCGCCGCTCGGCCACGGCTGCGATGTTCGCCGCCTCGCTGGAGCTTGTGAAAGAAGGCAAGGCAGAGCTGCGCCAATCAGAGATTTTCGCGCCCATTCAGCTGCGCAAACGAGACACATGATGACAGACGAGCCCGAGACCAAGTCGCAAGAGGAAAGCCTCTTCGAAGCGCCGCCCATGGCCGAACAGGAACGCATGGTCGAGGCGGTTCTCTTTGCCAGCCAGGAACCGGTTCTGGCGCGCGATCTCAATGCGCGCATGCCGCATGGCTGCGATGCTGCCGAGGCTCTGGTACATCTGAAGAAACGCTACGAAGGGCGCGGAGTGCGCGTCGTGAAAGTGGGCGATGCCTGGGCCATGCGCACCGCGCCCGATCTTGGGTTTCTGATGCAGAAGGAAACCGTCGAAACCCGCAAGCTCAGCCGCGCCGCAATCGAAACACTGGCCATCATCGCCTATCACCAGCCGGTGACGCGCGCTGAGATCGAGGAAATTCGCGGTGTATCGGTCAGTCGCGGCACTGTGGATCAACTGCTGGAAATGGAATGGATCCGCTTTGGCCGTCGCCGCATGACGCCGGGACGTCCGGTGACCTTTGTGGTGACCGATGGCTTTCTCGATCATTTCGGTCTTGAAAATGCCCGCGATCTTCCAGGGCTGAAAGAGCTGCGCTCTGCCGGGCTGTTGGAAAACAGACCACCCCCAGGTGCCATGCCCCTGGTCGCAAATGACGAAGACGCAGGCGAGCAAAGTCAGGAAGGGCAATCAGAGCTCTTTGAGGACTGATGCCCTAAAAATTTCATCTTTGCGCGCTATGTTCAGAGAAGGCAGGCAAAAGGGGCGATCCCATGAACATGAACACAGTCATCAATATGGTCATCCGCCGGGTGATGAATATCGCGATCAACAAAGGCATCGATGCCGGTGCGCAGCAGATCGCTAAACGCAAAGGTGGCAACCGCGATGGTGCGCAGCAGCAGGCTGACGCCAAACAAACCGCGCAGCGCATGAAACAAGGCGCGCGGCTGACCCG
>JBCCUH010000165.1:0-5104 GCA_039197405.1 Pseudomonadota bacterium | reverse complement strand
GTTGAAAATCAATGAGCGGTGAAAAGAACCTGCAAACGCTGCTTGCCGGGCTATCGGCAGAACTGGCACCCGATGTGTTCGTTTTCACCACCTGCGCGCATGAAGATGTTCCCGCAGGACTTGAGGCGCAAATGCGGTTTGAAGAGGCGGAAGGCGTCACGTTGATCATGCGCAAATCGGAGGCAAAGGCGCATGGCCTGGCTTTTGAATTTCCAAGCCGGATGATCACGCTGAACATTCATTCGGCGCTGGACGCTGTGGGGTTTCTGGCGCGGATCACGACAGAGCTTGCTCGGTGCAACATGGGGGTCAACCCGGTCGCTGGCTTTTATCACGATCATCTGTTTGTGCCCGAGGACAGAGCAGATGACGCGCTTGACGTTCTGAAGGATCTCGCCCGATCCGCTGCGGAGGCGGGCAAAAATCTTTAAAGATTTTTGACAAATTTCTTTGGAAGAAATTTGCGCGCCCTATTTCAAGATGTGCCGGGCACGCGCGGCGGCGGCGCGAATTTCCTCTGCGATTTCATCGGCTTCTTCCGGATCGAAATCCATCGGAAGCTCAACCCCGCCACCTTCCACGTAGATGCGCACCATGCCCGCGTCGGTGGGGCCGATCTGAATGTTGGCTTCGATATTGCTTTCGCTGTTGATCCCCATGGGGCCGGCTCCTTACCTCGCATTGTCACGGGGCTACTGAAAATCGAGTTGCAGCGCAAGCAGCGTTGCGGTCATCATGCGCTCATGACACGCGCAACTCTCCGGCGTTATTCACCGGCCGATCACCCCTGGCTCGTCAGCCAGCATCAAAGGCTCTACGCCGAATCCGAAGGCTTTGACGACAGCTTTGGCCCGCTGGTCGACGACATTCTGAGCGTGTTTGAGGCGCAGCATGATCCCGCGTGTGAAGCGGGTTGGATCGCCTGCCAGGGGGCGCAGCGGTTGGGCAGTATTTTCTGCGTGCGCCACACCGACACGACCGCCAAACTGCGCCTCTTTCTGCTGGTGCCCGAGGCGCGCGGGCAGGGGCTGGGGCAAACGTTGCTGGATCATTGCATGAGCTTTGCCAAGGCCGCCGGATACGCGGATATGACCCTCTGGACCCATGCCAGCCATACCGCGGCCTGCGCGCTTTACGCGCGAAACGGCTGGCGGCTGAGCGCGTCCAAACCAGTGCGTTCCTTTGGCGTCGATTTGATCGAACAACAGTGGGATATCACCCTTAAGAGCCTCCGACCCACAACCTGAATGCTCAGTTCCGCAGAAAGGCTCTGATTACATGCTGTTGTGGCGCATGCCGGGCTGGTTACTCGCCTGAGACGCAACAGTGTGGCGGTAAGGCCCGCTTCGGGCCAAACGGAATTTCCCCAGTATCTGCGCCGCGCCCCACGTCCGGGCAGGCGCCCGCACTCAGCGCGCGGCTTGGTCTTGAGAAAATTCTGATTGGCTGAATGCCTCAGGTTTTGGGTCGAAGGCTCTACGCCCCCTTTGGGTCTTGCAATCGCGGTTTGCTGAGGCTACATCCCCCTTGCGTGCCGCCTTAGCTCAGTTGGTTAGAGCGCTTGATTGTGGATCAAGAGGTCCCCCGTTCGAGCCGGGGAGGTGGTACCATCCTTTCCCGACTGTCAAAAAGCCTGCGCGCCGCTGCCTAGCTGTGCCAGTCCATCACCACTTTGCCCGCATTGCCTGACAGCATGGCGTCAAAGCCGCTTTGAAAATCATCAATGCCGATCCGGTGGGTAATCAGCCCGCTGAGATCAAGGCCCGACTGCACCAGCGCGATCATCTTGTACCAGGTTTCGAACATCTCGCGCCCGTAGATGCCTTTGACGTTCAGCATTTTGAAAATGATCTGATTCCAATCGACCGCGAATTCCGTAGGCGCGATGCCCAGCAACGCGATCTTGCCGCCGTTGTTCATCTTGTCGATCATGTCCCGCATTGCGGGCGCGGCGCCGGACATCTCCAGTCCGACGTCAAAACCCTCGGTCATGCCGATCTCGGCCATCACATCCGAAAGATCGGCATCTGCCGCATTCACCACATGCTGAACGCCCATTTTGCGCGCCAGATCAATGCGATAGGGGCTGATGTCGGTGATCACCACTTTGCGCGCACCCACCCGCTGTGCCACCAGCGCGCCCATGATGCCGATAGGGCCGGCGCCGGTGACCAGCACATCCTCGCCCACCAGATCAAAGCTGAGTGCCGTGTGCACCGCGTTGCCGAAGGGATCGAAAATCGCGGCAATCTCATCGGGGATGTCATCCGGGATCGGCACCACATTGCTTTCAGGCAGGCAGAGGTATTGAGCAAAGGCGCCGGGGCGGTTGACGCCGACGCCCATTGTGTTGCGGCACAGATGTCCGCGTCCGGCGCGGCAATTGCGGCAGGTGCCGCAGACCACATGACCTTCGCCCGCAACCCGCTGGCCGATCTTGTATTTTACTGCAGCCTTGCCGCAATCGACGATCTCGCCGCAGAATTCGTGGCCGACGACCATGGGCACCGGCACGGTTTTGGCAGACCAGTCGTCCCATTTGTAGATATGCACATCTGTGCCGCAGATCGCGGATTTCTTCACCTTGATCAGCACATCGGAGGGGCCGGGTTCGGGCACCGGCACCTGCTGCATCCAGAGGCCGGTCTCGGGGCGGGCTTTCACCAGGGCTTTCATTTCGTTGCTCATCAGAGGATCCCCATATCGCGGCCCACGGCGATGAAGGCGTCGATGGCACGGTCCAGATCGGCGCGGCTGTGGGCGGCGCTCATTTGTGTGCGAATGCGATCCTGCCCGCGCGGAACCACCGGGAAGGAGAAGGGCGCGACATAAACGCCTTTGCTGTCAAGCCGGGCGGCCATGTCCTGCGCCAGTTTCGGATCGCGCAGCATCACCGGGATGATCGGGTGTTCACCGGGCAAAAGGTCAAAGCCAGCGGCGCCCATCCGCGTGCGGAAATGCGCGGCGTTGTCCATCAGCCGGTCACGCAAGTCTGTAGAGGCTTCCAGCATGTCCAGCACCTTGACCGAGGTGGCGGCGATCACCGGTGCCAGCGTGTTGGAAAACAGATAGGGGCGCGAGCGTTGGCGCAGCCAGTCGACCACCTCTTTGCTGGCCGATGTATAGCCGCCCGAGGCGCCGCCAAGCGCCTTGCCCAGCGTGCCGGTGACAATGTCGACCCGGCCCATGACGCCGCAATGTTCGATACTGCCGCGCCCGGTTTTACCAACAAAACCAACTGCATGGCTTTCATCGACCATGACCATCGCGCCGTATTTGTCCGCCAGGTCGCAGATCTCGGACAGTTTGGCGATATAGCCATCCATGGAAAAGACGCCATCGGTGGCGATCAGCCTGAACCGCGCATCGCTGGCGGCCTGCAATTGCGCCTCCAGGTCGGCCATGTCGGAATTGGCGTAGCGGAACCGTTTGGCTTTGCACAGCCGCACCCCGTCGATGATCGACGCATGGTTCAGCGCATCGGAGATGATCGCATCTTCTGGGCCGAGCAATGTCTCAAAGAGCCCGGCATTGGCGTCAAAGCAGCTGGAATACAGGATCGTATCCTCAAAACCGCCAAAGCGGGACAGGCGATGTTCCAGGTCTTTATGAGGGGTTTGGGTGCCGCAGATGAAACGCACCGAAGACATGCCATACCCGTATCGCTCCAGCGCGGCCTGGCCTTCGGCGATCAGCGCGGCATTGTCGGAAAGACCAAGATAATTGTTGGCGCAGAGGTTGATGACTTGCTTGCCGGAGGCCAGTTCCACCGATCCGGCCTGACGCGACGTGATCACGCGTTCGGTCTTGTAAAGCCCGTCTGTTTTCAACTGCGCCAACTCGGCGCTCAGATGGTCCTTGAAACCTTGAGTCATTGCATGCGCCTTTCGTTACAAATCGACTTCTATCACACCGTCTTTGGCAGCGGCGCGGGATTGGCAAAGGATCACCGTGGTCTCGCGCTGCGCTTTGGACAGCACGAAATCGCGGTGTTCAACCTCGCCGGAGATTAGCCCGCATTGGCAGACGCCGCAGATCCCGTCAGAGCATTTCACGTCGATGCTGATCCCGTTTTCCTGCAACACATCTGTCGCGGTTTTCTCTGCCGGAATAGTCAGTTCGCGACCGGATTTGGCCAGTTTCAGCGTGAAGGGGTGGTTCACATAGTCAGGCTGTTCAGGAACCGAGAAATACTCCAAATGCCGCGCCTCTTCCGGATAGCCTGCGGTTTCGGCGGCAGCCATCACCGCGCTCATGTAGCGATCGGCGCCGCAGGTATAGATATGGTGGCCGGAGGCGTAGGGCGGGATGATCCGGCCTAGATCGGCGCGCGAGCCTTCGTCGGTGATATGCAGATGCACGCGGGACGCCCATGGAAAGCTGGTGATCTCGTCCAGCAGCGCCATGGAGGCGCGGCTGCGCCCGGAGTAATGCAGTGTGAAGTCCAGGCCTTTGGCATGCAGCTCATGCGCCATGGCGATCATCGGTGTGATGCCGATGCCGCCGCCCATGAGGATGGAGTTGCGGGCGCCGCCTGCCAGAGGAAAGTGATTGATCGGGCGCGAGATGAAGATGCGGCGCCCTTCGGAAAAGATCCGGTGCATGAGTTTGGAGCCGCCGCGCCCCGCGTCCTCGCGCAGCACCGCGATCTGATATCGGGAGCGATCGGCGGGATCGCCGTACATGGAATACTGCCGCAAGTATTCGGGCGCCACGACGATATCGAGATGCGCCCCCGCCTGCCACTGAGGCAGATCACCGCCATCCACGGGCGTGAAGTCATAGACCATCACGCCGTCTGCCGATTGCGCCGCGCGGCTGACCTTCACCTGAATGACCGGGCTTTCGCCATCGGCTGAATAGAGATGCAGCGCGCTGTCATCGCCTCGGTCCTGTCGGGCCTGATATTCCTCGGCGGTGATCATCGCCTGATAGGCCTCGATCCCTGCTTCGCGGTCCATGTGGAAGGGATAGGGGTAGGGATGCGGGGCCAGCGGCGCAGGGTAGACCGCCAGCGTCTGATCCTCATACTTCAGATCAAGGTCCTTTTGCAGCCCGCGTTCATTGACCTCATGCGTGGTCGGGGCATAGCAGCCATCCTCTG
>JBCCUH010000164.1:0-5116 GCA_039197405.1 Pseudomonadota bacterium | reverse complement strand
GTCCCGCAGCACAGCACCCTGACGGCATCCCGTGCCCCGTGGCCGGGGCTGGATCGCCGGGGGGGCCGCGCTTGCGGGCTGCGCGGATCGTCGGACCTGTCGTTGCCGATCCTTGCCGGGTTTGCCGGTGGCAAACCGCCATTGATGTGGTGTCCCATCCCGCCCCTCATAAGGCTGGGGATGGGGTGCCTGATCAATGGCAAGCCCGTGTCTCAGCCACCCTGCGGGCAGCATCGTTCGGGCTGTCTTTTCCCCTCCAGCCCCAGCCTTGTGGGGGGCGGTCCAGTCCGGCAAAGACGGTTGTTCGCTGGCTACGTATCTTCGAGCACACGGGGCTCAAAGATTCTGGCTGGCGTCCAACAGGGAGGAAGGCCTGCCCCCGTCCGAGGGAACGCACGGAGGCGGACCTGTCCTCATCTTGCGCCGACCCGACCGCTCTTGTCACGGGCCAAGAGCGGGTCAGTGGTCAGGCGCATTACGGTGCGCGTTTGGCGTCGTCTCTGTCACGGTCGAGAGTGTAGGGCGCATGGCCAGCTACCATCTCTCCGTGAAGACGATCAAACGCAGCGCCGGGCGCTCTGCCACGGCAGCCGCCGCCTATCGTGTCGGGGAGCGCATCGAGTGCCAGCGCGAAGGTCGCATCCACGATTACACCCGCAAGCAGGGCATCAAGGAGACCTTCATTCTGACCCCGAAGGATGCCCCGGATTGGGCGCAGGACCGCTCCAAACTCTGGAACGAGGTCGAGGCCAGCGAGACCCGCCGTAACTCCGTCACCGCCCGCGAGTGGGAGCTGGCCCTGCCGTCCGAGATCAGTGACGAAGACCGGTCCCAGATCACCCGTGACTTTGCCCAGGAGCTGGTCAGCCGCTATGGCGTGGCCGTCGATGTGGCAATCCATCAGCCGCACCGTGAGGGCGATCAACGCAATCATCATGCCCATGTTTTGACCTCCACGCGGAAGCTGGAACCGGAAGGGTTCACGGCCAAGACGCGGGTTCTCGATGCCAAGCAGACCGGCGGTCCGGAAGTCGATCAGATGCGCGGGCTTTGGGCCGATCTACAGAACCGCGCCCTGGAACGGGCAGGGGAGGTGGAGCGCGTCGATCACCGGTCGCTCGACGCGCAGCGGGACGCTGCGCGGGCGCGGGGTGACGAGCTGACAGCGGAGGAACTGGACCGCGACCCCGAATTGAAGCTGGGGCCAGCGGCGAACTCCATGGAACGGCGCGCAAAGGCAGCAGCCGAGCGCGAGGGCCGTGAATACAAACCTGTCACTGAACGCGGGGCTGTCGTTCACGCCGCCCGCCAGGCGCGTGCTGCGTTCCGCGAGCTGCGCGAGCGGCTGGACATCGCGCGGGAGACCTATGGGGCGGAGCGAGAGGTAGGGCAGGGTCGTGTGTCTGCTGGTCTTGCCGCGCTCAGGGCGGCGGCTGCGAAAGACCGGGAAGCTGGACGACCTGGGGAAGAGTTCCGAGAACGGCTGGCGCGGGTGGTTGGCCGGTCAGAAGATCAGGCGGACACGCCGAAGCCGGAAGGCCGCAATTACGCGCGGGAGCGCCTGAAAGAGATCATGGAGAAAGACGCGGGCCGGGATGGTCAGGATGCGGTTCACAAGCTGGACGGGCATAGTGATCCCGGGCTTGGTGAGGAGGTGGATCGCAAAGAGCGCAAACCTTCCGTGAACGAGCGCCTGAAAGGCGTGCTGAACAAGCCGCGCGAAAAGCTGGAGATTGAGCGCGACCAGGAAAAGGATCAGGAGGTCGAGAACGACCGCGAAATCGACAGGGAGATAGACCGTGACCCTGGCCTCAGTCACTGATCTGCCGTCCATCTTCGACGGGATCGAGGCAGTGTGTTTTGACGCTTTTGGAACGCTGGTTGAAATCACCGACAAGCAGCAGGCGTTCCGCCCATTGTTCAAGGCTCTGACACTGGACAAGCGGCGAGAGCTGAAGCATCGGCTCATGCGGGAGGACCGGCCTTTCACCGATTGGCCCGAGGCACTTGGGGTCGAGGTTGATCCGTATGTTCTGCTCGATGTGCTGAACCGGCAGCTTGGCGAGATGCTATCGGTTGAGATGCGGCCCGGCATGGCGGACATCTGGACAAATCTGCGTGCCGAGGGGTTGCGCCTGGCCGTTTGTTCCAACCTTGCCAGCGACTACGTGCAGACCTTGCAAGCCAGATTGCCCGACCCTCCGGATGTGGAGGTGCTGTCCTGCAAGGTTGGCGCGATCAAGCCCGAGCCTGAAATCTACACGATGGTGCTGGACAGTTTGTGTGTTGCACCGGATAGGGTGCTGTTTGTTGGAAATACGCCGCGCACTGATATCGAGGGACCGCGCGCAGCGGGCATGAAGGCCATTCATGTGGACGAGCTGGTCGCAGTGATGCAGCCAGGCTGAATTTCATCTTGCCAAAAAATATCCTCGGGGGAATGCCCATAGGGCAGGGGGCAGACAGCCCCGTTTCAGGGGAAGGGCGCAGCCCTCCCCCTCGGGCAACCCCATTCGACGGCACCGGGTCCTCGCGCTCACGCGCTGCGGGCCGCACCACTGTCATCGAATAAGGTGGCCTCGCCCCCTCCCGCGTTCGCCACGTGGCAGATTTGCGAGGCGGAGCCTGCAAATCAGCGGATCGGTTTAGAGATCAAGGTTAGCGAGGGACCGCAGTGCGGAGTTTCCGTTCATTGGTAATGAATGTCTCAGTGTCCGTATATTGTCCATCTGCGACATCGCCAGCTAAGCGGCTTCTTCCTTACCTATGCCAATGCGGCTCCGGTGGGGGCCATAGAGGCAGGCGAGACCAAGTATAATCCCCGACACGGCAGCGATCATGCCTGCAGCACTTACGGCGTTTGTCGCACCAAACCAAAGCGGGCCGTATCCCGCAAAGACATACCCTAGGATGGCTGAGAGCGTTGCAAAGGCCACGGACCACCAGATTTGATGTTTGAGGGAGTTCGTCATGAGCCGTGCCGCCGCAGGCGGGCAGATAAACATCGCAATGACGATAATTGAGCCTACGGCATCAAAGGCGGCAACTGCAGCGACTGCCGCCGTCACGACAAGCCCGAATCCAAGCGCGGAGGCCGGGATACCAAGCGCTTCTGCGAAGCCTTCGTCAAAAGTTGCAATCTTGAGCCAGCGCCAAAAAATTACCGTCAGGGAGATGACAATGGCGCAGACAATGGCGATCCGGGGCAACTCAACAGGGAGGGTGGCCAGCGCTGATGGATCAAGCAGGGAATGCCAACCTTCTGCGCGGAACCAGATGAGTGATTCCAGATTTCCCATCAAAGCATGATCAACATCAATATGGACATTGCTCGTATCGGTTTGCTCAAGGATCAACACGCCTGCTGCAAACATCGAGGTGAAGACTACACCCATGGCAGCCCCCGGCTCGATCTTACCCAAACGCTTGACCGCTTCAATCAGGATGACGGCCACAACCGCCGCTCCGGCAGCGCCAAGCAACATCGGAATTGCAGAAATCACACCAGTGATCAGAAACGCCACGACGATGCCCGGCAGGACAACGTGGCTGATCGCATCTCCAATCAAGGCCTGACGCCGCAGGATCAGGAAGTTTCCGGGCAACGCGCAGGCGATGGCCGAGAACACGCCGATCAGGATCGGCGTCAGTGAGAATTGAACGAAATCCGCCCCCATCACAGGTCTCCTACGGCAATCGGCCCGCCAAGCCGGTGATCAAAGTCAGCGATTTCATCGGCTGTGAAAACATCCTCGATCGGGGTCAGCCCGTCATATCGTCCTGTCAGGCCGACATCCTGATGCACTTCACGCGCAATATCCCAACGTCGCTCATCCCGTGCGATCTTGGCGGCCTGAGCGCGCCCCGTCTCGGTCGGAACGCCATCGGCGCGGACCAGCCCTTCGCGGCGCAGCAGGCGCAGGGTATAGGCCTCGCGGATCGGATGCTGCGCGGCCAGCGCTAGCAATCCCTGACGGCGGTGCACCCGCGCCTGAAACCGGCGATGCCGAATAACAGCGGCCAGTACACCGCGCACGGGGGCAAAGAGCAGCGAGAAGACAAAAATCCCTGCCGCGACAAGAACGATAAGCGGACCCGTAGGCAGCGCCGGGGCGGACGCCGACAGCACAGCGCCCAAATATCCAGACACGCCGCCCACTGCGCCTGCGATCCAGATCACGCGGTTCGACCGCTCCGTCCAGAAGCGCGCGGTGACCGCAGGGATGATCAGCATGGCAACGATGAGGATCAGCCCGACGAGTTTCAGACCAATCACGGTCACGGCCATGACAAGGCCCATCATGAGAAGGTCGATGCGGCGCACGTCGTAGCCCATGGCGGCGGCATATTCACTGTCGAAGGCCACTAGTGTCATGGGGCGGCGTAATAGCCAGGTGGCCAACACTGCAAGTGAGCCGCCTACGGCAATGACGACAGCGTCCTGAAACAACATGCCTGCAGTCGAGCCAAGCAGGAAGCCCTCCAGTCCCGCTTGCCGTCCGGCGCTCATACTCTGAATGATCGTCAGAAGAACGATACCGACACCGAAAAAGACACCGAGAACCGCGCCAATGGCCGCATCCTCGGCCAGCCGGGTATGGCGTGCGATCCACTCGATCAGGAGAAGCCCGATCCACGCCGTGATGGCAGAGCCGAGCAACAGTCCGATCAGACTGCGCCCGTCGCCACCCAGGCTGACCATCACGATAAACGCAATGCCGACTCCTGGCAGGGTCGCATGGGCGACGGCATCGGACACAAGTGCACGCTTGCGAAGGAATAGGAACGTCCCTGAAGAGCCTGCGGCAAAGCCAAGGAGTGCAGCACCGATAGCAACCAGCGCCGCGTTGTAGCCAGCCTGCAATAGCAGGGCATCGAGAAAAGGGTTCACTCAGACGCCCCCGGTCATAGACAGCTCGTCCAGGTGTGTTGCTGCCAGACGCCCGCCATAGGTAGCCTGCAGATTTTCCGTAGTGAAGGCGGTTTCGACCGGGCCCTCCGCCATGCGGCGCACGTTGATCAGGAACACATGATCAAAGTAGTCGCGCACGGTGGAGAGATCATGGTGCACGGCAACCACGGCTTTGCCTTCAGCTTTCAGCAGCTTCAGAACGTC
>JBCCUH010000163.1:0-5135 GCA_039197405.1 Pseudomonadota bacterium | reverse complement strand
TTCACGCAAGAGGAATGCAGGGCGGGATCATGATCCGAATGGATCGTCTTCGTAGATGACCTTTTTGAGATAGAGACCCTGGGGCGGACAGACTGTTCCGCAGGCGGCTCTGTCGCGGGCGGCGAGCGCGGTTTGGACGTCTTTGGCCCCCCAAGAGCCGGCGCCGACATGTTCCAATGTGCCCACAAAGCTGCGGACCTGGTTGTGCAAAAAGGATCTGGCGCGCACGTCGAAGTGAAGTTCCGGACCTGAGGCGCCCGCCACGCGGGTGATATCCAGCCGGTCCACGGTTTTCACCGGGCTGTCCGCCTGGCAGATCACCGAGCGGAATGTGGTGAAGTCATGTTTGCCAACAAGATAGCCAGCGGCCTGCTGCATCGCATCCACATCAAGCTGACGTGGCACCTGCCAGACGAGGCCTGCGTCATGGGTGGCCGGGGCGCGGCGCATGAGCAGGCGAAAATGGTACTGTCTTTGCCGCGCGGAAAACCGAGCGTGCCAGTCATCGGCAACATGGGCGCAGGCCAGAATGGCGACGGGCAGGGGTTTGAGGTGGTAATTCAGCGCCTCGCTCAGCCGGAAGGGATCCCAGTCCTTTTGCATGTCGCAATGGACCACTTGCCCCAAACCGTGCACGCCCGCATCCGTGCGCCCTGCGGCGGCGATCGTGTGCGCGCGCGGCTCCAGCCGGGCGAGCGCATCCTCGATGGCGCCCTGCACGGAGGGGTGGTCTTTCTGGCGCTGCCAGCCGGCGAAGGGCGCGCCGTGATATTCGACTTTGAGAGCGTATCTGCGCATGCCGCGCATCTAGCGCAGCTTGGCGGTGGGGAACAATCCCTTGCATCTCCCCTCTGGCATTAGCGGGGGCGTGACCTTATCCTTTGGGGGAGCGGGCACAAAAAAGGCACTTCCAGTGGTCATAGGCACTCTTGCGGACAGCATTTTGCGCGGCATTGACGACATGCGTGACACGGTCAACGAGACCCTGTTCGAGCCTGTGATCCGCATTGGGGTGACGGGGCTTGCGCGGTCGGGAAAGACTGTGTTCATCACCTCGCTGGTGGCCAATCTGATGGATCGTGGGCGCATGCCGCAGCTGGTTGCTGCCAGCGAAGGGCGTATCACAGCTGCTTATCTGCAACCGCAGCCCGATGACACCATTCCCCGGTTCGATTTTGAGGCACATCTGGGCGCTTTGACCGCCCGTACGCCCAATTGGCCAGACAGCACCCGCGCCGTTTCAGAGCTGCGGCTTTCGCTGAAAGTGCAGCCCAACGGGATTTTGGGCGGCTTTCAGGGCCCGCGCACGGTGCATCTTGATATCGTGGATTACCCCGGTGAATGGCTGCTGGATCTGGGGCTTTTGGACAAGTCTTACGGCGCGTGGTCGGCAGAGGTGCTGGCGCGCATTCAGAGCCGGACACAAGCTGCGGAATTTCTGGCGCTGGCACAACAAACGGATGTGAACGCGGCGCTCGATGAGCCTCAGGCGCAGGCGCTGGCGCAGGCGTTCACCAGCTATCTGCATGCGGCGCGAAAAGATGGGTTTTCCGATTGCTCGCCGGGGCGTTTCCTGCTTCCCGGCGATCTGGCCGGATCGCCCGCCTTGACCTTCGCGCCGCTGGAGGGTGCCGATCAGGCCGGGCGACGCAGTCTGGGGCGCGAGATGCAGCGGCGGTTCGAGGCCTATAAGGCGCGCGTGGTGAAGCCGTTTTTCCGCGATCACTTTGCGCGCATCGACCGGCAGGTGGTGCTGGTGGATGCGCTGGGCGCCATCCATGCAGGTCCCCGCGCCGTGGAAGACATGCGCCGCGCGATGTCGGATATCCTTGGCAGTTTCCGGCCTGGGCGCAACGCGTTTCTGACCAGCCTGCTGCGCGGAAAACGGGTGGAGCGCATCCTTTTTGCCGCCACCAAAGCCGATCATCTGCATCACGCGCAGCACGGGCAGCTGACCGCAATCATGGATGCCCTGACCCGTGAGGCGCGGGATCGGGCGCGCTTTGCGGGGGCAAAAACGGCCGCAATGTCCATCGCCGCACTGCGTGCCACAACTGAAGAGACGATCCGCCATGACGGAGAGCCGCTTGATTGTGTGCGCGGCACCTTGCTGGAGAGCGGCAAGCAGGCGGCGTTTTATCCCGGTGCGCTGCCCACGGATCCGGCGCATCTGCTGGGGCCTGCCCGCGACGGGGTTGAAACCTGGCTGGGACAGGATTATCAGAACATGCGCTTTGCCCCGGCGCCGCTGACATTGAAACCCGGCTATGGCCCGCCGCATATACGTCTCGATAAGGCGGCGCAGTTTCTCTTTGGAGATGCGCTGTGAGCGTGCATCTGCGTCCGGCGCAGGTCATGGATGCGGGTCGGGTGGGCGATTTGCTGACGCAGTTTGCCGCCTCGACGCAGTGGATGCCCAAGCTTCATTCAGCCGCCGAGGATCTGGCACATGCAGAGATGCTGATCACGCGAGGGTGGGTGACCGTCGCTGAAGCCGAAACGGGTGTTGTCGGGTTTCTCGCCCGCGACCAGGCAGAGGTGCATGCGCTCTATGTTGCTGCTGACCAGCAGGGGCAGGGGATCGGCGCGATGCTGTTGCAGGATGCCCAGCAGGCGCGGCAGGATCTGGGTCTTTGGACCTTTCAGGCCAATACCGGCGCCCAGAGGTTTTACCTCAGGCACGGGTTTGCCGAAGATCATCGCACCGATGGCGCGCGCAATGACGAACAATTGCCGGACATTCGCTATGTCTGGCGCAGGAAAGGAACGGGCGCATGAGCAAGGGTCCTGTATTGATCGAGCTGGATACGCCAGCGCCGCAGACCCCGGCAGAGGCTGCGCCGGTTCCCGACACCATTGACGCGCCCGCGCCCACTGGGCAGGCGATGCAGACGGTTGCCACCCTGGGCGCGCGCAGACCCTCGCGTCTGGCCAGATGGTTCTGGGGGCTGCTGCTGTCGCTTACCGGGTTGATCCTGGGCATTGCCGCCTGGGATTTTGCAACCTCGCTGATCCTGCGCATTCCGGTGCTGGGGTATGTCGCCACAGGGTTGATGGCGCTTTTTGTTCTGGTGCTTGTGGTGCTGGCGATGCGCGAGCTTGCCGCCTTTTCAAGGCTGAGGCGGATGGATGATCTGCACAAGGCCGCTGATGAGGCTAGGGCCTCGGGCGAGCGAGCCGCCGCGCGCGACGTGATCAGGCGTCTGGACCGGCTGTACAAGGGGCGCGAGGATACCGCATGGGGCCGCAAGGCGCTTGCCGAGGAACTGGGCGATATCGTGGATGGCGATACGCTGCTGGATCTTGCGGAACGCAAACTGCTGGAGCCGCTGGATCTGGCCGCCACCCGCGAAGTGGAAGCCGCCGCACGGCAGGTTGCGATGGTCACCGCGGTTGTGCCGCTGGCACTTGCGGATGTGGCAACAGCGCTGACCGCCAACATCCGCATGATCCGGCGGATCGCCGAGATTTATGGCGGGCGTTCGGGCACGCTGGGAAGCTGGCGGTTGACCCGTGCTGTCATGACCCATCTGGTGGCCACCGGCGCGGTCGCGGTGGGCGATGATCTGATCTCTTCGGTTGCGGGCGGCGGCGTTTTGTCCAAAGTCTCGCGCCGCTTTGGCGAAGGCGTGGTCAACGGGGCGCTCACTGCCCGTGTTGGCGTGGCTGCGATGGAAGTGTGCCGCCCGATGCCTTTTGCCGCGCTGAGCAGACCTTCGGTGACATCTGTCGTAAAACGCGCTTTAACAGGGCTATTCGGTCGAAAGGATAGTTGAGATGGACGATCTGCTGATCCTTCTGGGTGCGATTGTGGCAGCGGTGGTTCTGTTTGCACCAATTGGCGTGATCGTGCTCTTTCGCCGGGTGCGCAGCCTTGCCGACCGAGTGGCCGAGCTTGAAAAAGATGCGCCCGTTGCGGCCAGTTCAGCGCAGCCCTGGGGGCCGGTAGCTGCGCCGCAGGCAAATGCGCAGGTTGCGACAGCCCCTGTTGACGTCCCTGCTGAGGATGCACCCCAGACTGTGTCGACGGGTGACGTGGAAACCGGGGCGACGACCGGGTCTGAAGGCCCGCCCAAAACCTTTGTCTTCAATGCGGAGAGGCTGGCGGGCGGCATAACCTGGCTGCGCGAAAACTGGTTTCTGGGTGTCGCCGCAGTGTCCCTCGCGCTGGCGGGTATATTTCTGGTTCAATACGGCGCTGAGCAGGGGCTTCTCACCCCCTTCGCCCGCGTCATGGGCGCGCTTGGGCTGGGTGCGGCGCTCATCGCAGGCGGCGAGGGTGTTCGGCGCAGATACGGCGATGAAAGCGGGACCATGCGCGCGCTGCCATCAACCCTCTCGGGGGCGGGGATCGTCACGCTTTTCGCCGCTGTTCTGAGCGCGCGGCACCTTTACGGGATGCTGCCGTCCGACCTGGCCTTCTATGCGCTTGTCGGCGTGGCTGTCATTGCAATCGCCATCGGCTGGTTCTACGGGCCGTTTCTGGCCGCTGTCGGTGTCATCGGCGCGTTGGGAGCGCCCTTTGTCGTTGGCGGCTCCAGCGATGCGCCGCATTTGTTTTTCTACTATTTCGCGCTGATCGTGGTGATGGCGCTGGCCATCGACACAGTGCGGCGCTGGGCCTGGGTATCGGTGCTGGCGCTGGTGCTGGGCTTTGCCGCCACTTGGGTGTTGCTGGCCTCAGGCGCTGCCATCCTGCATGCACTGGCCTTTGCCATACTCGTGACCATCGCCGCCACCGCAATCCCGGTGCGGCGCATCTGGCCGGACCATTTCGGCGCAGCGGTTACGGACACGCTTTTGAAGCTGACAGGCCGATCCAAGGCAGGGTGGCCCGAGTTTCCGACGCGCATCGCCGCCGGGACGTTGCTTGCCGCCACGGCATTGGCGACGTTGGCAACGCTGGAGGCGTCGGCCTATCTGGAAAACTGGATCGCGCTATGGTGCATCTTTGCGCTTGGCGCTTTGACGCTGGGCTGGATGTATCGCGCAGAGGCGTTGGCAGATCTCAGCCTCGTTGCGCCCGTCGTCCTGATTGCGCTGGTCCCGGCAATGGCTGCGACTTACGCGCCGGTCTACGCCGAGGCCATCTCGGTGATCGAGGCAGATGCGGCAGCCGAAGGCGTAACCGCAGA
>JBCCUH010000162.1:0-5177 GCA_039197405.1 Pseudomonadota bacterium | reverse complement strand
GGCCATCGTGCAAGGCGTGCTGAAACGCGCGCTGGACGGCAACGCCTCAAACCCCAAGAACAACCAGATGATCGCCATGTTCGTGGCCCTGCTCGCTCATGACGCCCGCAAAATCGCAGAGACCACGTAACCTCTTCATCTTGCCGATAAACTCCGGGGGAGGAGCGCAGCGACGGGGGCAGCGCCCCAACGCGAATTTTGTCAAAATTCGCTCGCCCGCAAAAAATCCTTCATTTTTTGCGCCGCCGCGGCAGGCGAGATAGCGCCCGCAGCCACCTGGTCTCCCAGATCCACCATGTGATCGCGCATCGCCCCCGGCGTGGTCAGCCGCGCCAGCAAAGCCTGCCGCACATCTTCCTCGAACCAGAACCGCGCCTGTGCCGCACGCGTGCCGTCAAAGAACCCCGCCGTGCGCCGCCATGTCTCCAGCGCCTGCATCTCACCCCAGACCGCCTCCAGCCCGTTCTCTTCCAACGCCGACACAGCCAGCGCCTTGGGAAACTCTTCGGGGTCCTGGGGTCGCTTTCTCAGCAAACGCAACGCCCCTGCATAATCCGCCATCGTCCGCGTCGCCGCCGCTTTCAGATCCCCATCGGCCTTGTTGATCAGGATCAGATCGGCCATCTCCATGATCCCGCGCTTGACGCCCTGCAACTCATCCCCGCCCGCGGGCGCCAGGAGCAGCACAAACAGATCCGCCATCTGCGCCACGACCGTCTCTGACTGCCCAACACCAACGGTCTCAATCAAAACGACATCAAACCCGGCCGCCTCGCACAACGCCACCGCCTCCCGCGACCGCCGGGCAACACCGCCCAGATGCGCCTGAGACGGCGAAGGACGAATGAACGCATCAGGCTCACGCGATAGCCGATCCATCCGCGTCTTGTCACCCAGAATGGACCCGCCCGAGCGCGAGGAACTGGGATCGACCGCCAGAACCGCCACCTTCAGCCCCTGCCCCGTCAGCATCATGCCAAAGCTTTCGATGAAGGTGGACTTGCCCACCCCCGGCGTGCCCGACAGTCCGATGCGCAGCGCCTGCCGCCCGTCGCGCGACACCGCCTCCAGCAAATCTGCCGCCGCCGCCCGGTGATCTTCGCGTCCGCTTTCCACCAGCGTGATCGCCCGCGCCAGCGCCCGTCGCTCTCCGGCCAAAACGCCGCTTGCCAGTTTTGCGATGTCCATGACCTGCCCTCCCGTTCTTCGCACCATTGTCTAAGCCAGCCCGATACGGGATACCATCCCCATGACCGCGCCCATGACTGCTCCCGTAACTGCTTTGCCGATTGACCCCATTCTGCCGGACCTGGTGGAAACTCTCCGCACGCACAGCCGCGCGGTGCTGCAAGCCCCGCCGGGTGCAGGCAAGACGACCCGCGTGCCGCTGGCCATGCTGCAGGGCGATCTGACGGATCAAAAGATCATCATGCTGGAGCCGCGCCGCCTTGCCGCCCGCGCCGCCGCCGAGCGTCTGGCGCAGGGTCTGGGCGAACCCGTGGGCCAGACTGTCGGCTACGCCATGCGCGGGAGCCGCAAGCCCGGCAAGCGGATTGAGGTTGTGACCGAAGGCATCCTCACCCGGATGATCCAGAGCGAACCGGAACTCACCGGCATAGGCGCGATAGTTTTCGATGAATTTCACGAACGGTCGCTTAACGCCGACCTGGGCCTTGCGCTCTGCCTTGAGATCCGGTCCGCCCTGCGCGAAGACCTGATCCTGCTGGTGATGTCCGCCACGCTGGATGCCGCCCCGGTTGCCGCCCTCATGGGCGACGCACCGGTCCTGACCTCCGAAGGCCGCAGCTTTCCGGTCGAGACGCGGTTTCTGCCGCGCCCATTGCCCGCCAGGACCCACGTTGAGACCGCGATGGCCGATCTCATCAGCGAAGCCATGGGCCAGCAGCAGGGCGGCCTTCTTGCCTTTCTGCCCGGCGAGGGCGAGATTCGCCGTACCGAGGCGCTGTTGCACAGCCTCGTCCCTGCTGGGACGGTGATCCGCCCGCTTTACGGCGCGATGCCCTTCAAGGATCAGCAGGCCGCGATCCGGCCCGAAACAGACGGCGCGCGCAAACTGGTGCTGGCCACTTCCATCGCGGAAACCTCGCTAACCATCGAAGACATCCGCATTGTGGTGGACAGCGGCCTTGCCCGCCGCGCACGCTTTGATCCCGGCACCGGCATGGCGCGGCTGGTGACCGAGAAAGCCTCCAAAGCCGAGGCCACCCAGCGCGCAGGCCGCGCAGGCCGCGTTGCACCGGGCGTTGCCTATGTGCTTTGGGCCAAAGGCGAGAACGGCGCGTTGCCTGCCTTTGCTCCGGCTGAGATTGAAACTGCTGATCTGACCGGCCTCGCGCTGGAACTGGCGGCCTGGGGCGCGCAGGCGGAGGACCTGCCGTTCCTGACCCAGCCCAATCCCGCCAGCCTGTCCGAAGCCCGGACGCTTCTGACGCTTCTGGGCGCGCTTGATGCATCGGGGCGCATCACCGGGCATGGCACCGCGCTTGCCAAGCTGCCGCTGCATCCCCGGCTGGCGCATATGCTGATGACGGCTGGCGCGCAGGCGGCGCCGCTGGCGGCCATCCTCAGTGATCGCGACCCGCTGGGCCGGGGAGCTGGGGTTGACCTCAACCTGCGCATCCGTGCGCTCAAGGACCGCACATTGCCCAAAGACCGCGCGGGGCGGCTCAGCCAGGAGATCAAACGCCTACAAAAGCTTGTCCCCGCAGGGACAGCGGATCGCATGAGCCCCGGCGCGCTGGCCGCGCTGGCCTACCCTGATCGCATCGGACAAAGACGCAAAGGGGAGGCTCCGCGCTATGTGCTGTCGGGCGGCAAGGGTGCGGTGATGGAGGAGGGCGATGCATTGGCAGGCGCGCCGTTCATCGTGGTGACCGACAGCAACGGCAACCCGCGCGAGGCGCGCATCCGGCAGGCGGCCCAGATCAATTTGGGAGACATCCGAGAGCTTTTTGCCGAACAGATCCAATGGGTGCAAAGCTGCGTCTGGTCCAGGCGCGAGGCGCGGGTGATCGCACGCAATCAGGAAAAGCTGGGCGCCTTGGTTCTGGAAGATCGCCTTTGGAAAGATGCGCCCGACGATCAGCTTGCCGAGGCGATGCTGGATGGCGTGCGCCAGATAGGTCTGGTGCTGAGCAAGGCGGCTGCGCGGTTTCGCACCCGCTGCACCTTGGTGCGCGCCGCTGGTGCGGACCTGCCCGACATGCGTGATGACGCGCTGCTGAACGACGCTGAGACCTGGTTGTTGCCGCATCTGGGCGGGATCAGAACGCAGGCGCAATTCCGCGCGCTTGATCTGCTGGAGCTTTTGCGCGCGAGGCTGACCTGGGAGCAGATGCACCTGCTGGACAAGACCGCCCCGGCGCATCACGTCACACCTTTGGGGCGGAAAACGCCAATCAGCTACGATCTGGAGGTCCCGCAGATCGAGCTGCGTCTGCAGGAGATGTTCGGCACCACCCGGCACCCTGTGGTCGCAGGCCAGCCGTTGCGTGTGGTGCTTTTGTCCCCGGCGGGACGGCCGGTGCAGACAACCACCGATCTGCCGGGCTTTTGGGACACATCCTATGCGGATGTGCGCAAGGAGATGCGCGGGCGGTATCCCAAACATCCCTGGCCCGAAAATCCCCGTGACGCGGCCCCGACAACGCGGGCCAAGCCGCGCAAGTAGATCCCGGGCAGCTTGCCAGACGGGCCTGAATTACGCAGAGTTGCTGAAGTGACTTTTTTCTTTTCTGCCATTTCGAGTTCAGGATTTTGACATGCGCGCCTTTTTACTCTGTCTGACCCTTTGCCTTTGCATCCCCGGTTTGCCGGGTGCGGCCCCCACCCAAGACGACATCGCCGTTGCCCGGCAAGACTATATCGCGGGCAATTACGAACGCGCCCTGGCGGTGCTGCGTGTCGCGGCGGAGGCGGGCGATGCTGTCGCGCTGAACATCATGGGCGCAGCTTATGATGACGGCAACGGGGTTGCGCAGGATGGTGCCAAAGCGGTGGCGTTCTTTGAACGCGCAGCAGCTGCGGGCGAAATACGGGCGCGGCACAATCTGGGGCTGCTTTTCAGCAAGGGATCGGGCAGCGTTGCGCCTGACCCAGCGCGCGCACGGCGCGAATTTCAGATGGCGGCGGATGCAGGCTATGCGTTTTCCATGACGGAACTGGGCCGCTTTGCCGAGGATCAAACTCCGCCGGATTACAGCACCGCCGCCGATTGGTACGAACGGGCCCATAACGCCGGTGACCTTCATGCTACGGGCAATCTGGCGCATGCCTTTGTGAAGGGGCTGGGGCGGGACAAGGACTGGGGGCTGGCGCGGCTGCTTTACACGCAGGCCGCCATGGCCGGAAACGCGCGGGCCTTTAACGATCTCGGCGTGATGCACCAATATGGCTACGGCGTGCATGCCGACCCTTTGACGGCGATCATCTATTTCCAGCGCGGTGTCCAGGCGGGCGATGCAAAAGCTGGGATCAACCTGGCCGATCTGGCCTCATCCGCGCAGGTTCGGTTTCTCAAGAACGATGCGATTCTCGGTTATTGTTACTGGGGCGTTGCAGCAGCGAAAGCGCATGACCGCGACGGGTTTGAAGAGACCTGCGCAAGGTTGGAGGCAGAGATGAACGCAAACGACGCGCTTCGCGCGGCAGCGCTGCGTTTTGCGCAGGGGCTGTAGCCAATCGCAGTAGAGAGACGCAAAAGCGTTCTTCAGTCGAAGGTGCCCGCGACCCGGCCAAGCAACATGAACGCGCGCGCGGTGCGGGTGCCGGCAAGGTTGACGATATCGGCGTCGCTGGCGATTTCCTCAAATTCGGCAAAGCTTTTGTCGAACCGGCGCAGGAAGTGATGGGCCGCGTCGCGAAAGATCGTGTCCTGTTTCATCCGTGCGGCGGTCAGCGCCAGTGACGAGCGATCCCGAATCCCGCCCAGGGCGGCAATGCCGCGACCGCGCTGGCCCGAGGCAAAGCTGCGCCAGACCTCGGGACGCGCCACATCGGGTCGCAGATCATCCATGTAGATACCGTCCTGGCTCAGCAGCGTCAGGATATCCTGGGCCGCCTGGACAAGCTGGCTCGCCCGGCGATCCCGCATCGCGCGTTTCAAGGCGCGGAACCCGGCAACATCGTCCGTTGTCTGGGGAAAGTTCAAAGCGGTG
>JBCCUH010000161.1:0-5187 GCA_039197405.1 Pseudomonadota bacterium | reverse complement strand
CGCCCCTGCCGGTCGCTATGCAGATGCGCGCGTGAAGTATTATGATACAAGCCGTGCGCATATTCACGCTTCGGTTGATCATTCGCTTCGGCTTATGAATATCGAACAAATCGACCTGCTTTTGGTGCATCGCCCTGACCCGATGATGTACCCTCACGAAACCGGGGCAGCCCTTGACGAGTTGGTTGTCTCCGGCAAGGTGCGCGCCGTTGGTGTGTCGAACTTCAAGCTGCATGACTGGACGCTTTTGTCCTCGGCCATGAAAAGCCCGCTGGTCACCAATCAGATCGAGCTTTCGCTGCTTGCGCATGCGGGTTTCACCAACGGTGATGTCGCCTTTCTGCAGGAGCGCGGCATCGCGCCGATGGCCTGGTCCCCGCTGGCCGGTGGCGCATTGTTTGACAATGCAAACAAGGCATTACTGGACAAACTTACCGCAATAGGTGAAGCGCAGGGCGTGGATGCAACTGCTGTGGCAATTGCTTGGTTGATGGCGCATCCCGCGCGGATCATCCCGGTTCTTGGCACCAATTCGCTGGAGCGGATCAAACGCATTGGCGATGCCGCGCACGTTACCATCGACCGCCAGACCTGGTTTGAGCTTTACACCGCTGCACTGGGAGCAGAGGTGCCGTGAGCGCCCAGATGCCGCCCCTTCCGCTGCCGGACAGCTTTGAGCCCAGCAGCGACAACGCCCGCGCGTTCCGCGATGCATTGGGGCGGTTTGCCACCGGCGTGACAGTGATTACCTGCGACAGTGACATTGGCCCGCTGGGCATAACCGCCAACAGCTTTGCCTCCGTGTCGCTGGATCCGCCGCTGGTGCTGTGGTCGCCTGCCAAAGCGTCCAAGCGCTTTGAGGCTTTCGCTGCCGCCAAACACTTCGCCGTGCATGTGATGTGTGCCGAGCAGGATGGCATCTGCCGCGGCTTTGCCCGCGATGGATCGGCATTCGACGGGTATGACTGGCACCTGTCCGCCAAAGGCGTACCGCTGATTGCCCATTGCCTGTCGCGGTTTGAATGCACTCAGGAGGCGGTTCATGACGCCGGCGATCATGCAATAGTGGTGGGCCGCGTGACACGCGTCAGCACCCGCGCCGGACGGCCACTTATGTTTTTTGGAGGAAAGTACGGAGGGTTTTCAGTCACTTAAGCGTCGCACCGGCAGGTTAACAAAACAATAAGCCGGGCGTATTTGGGAGGAAAAGATGGTAAACCTTTTCAAAGGTCTGCTGCTGCCATTGCAGCTTTGGAACGATCACATTCTGCGCATCGGTCGCGGGATCGCGGTGGTGTGCATCGCGCTGATGGTCGTGTGCATCCTGATCCAGGTCTTCTTCCGCTACGTGCTGAACAACGCCCTGCCGTGGCCCGATGAGGCGGCGCGTTTCCTGATGCTCTGGATGACGGGGCTGATCGCGCCTTCCGCCTACCGTGTCGGCGGTTTTGTTGCGATTGACATGCTGGAGCGCATGTTGCCCAGGGCCGTTGCCGCGCTTTTGTCATTGTTTTTGCTCGGCATTGCGCTGCTGGTGCTGGTCACCGCCGTGCAACTGGGCCTCGATCATTCCGGCGGCATGGCGTGGAATTTCAAATCCTCGACATTGTGGGTTCCACTGGATTGGGTCGGCGGCAAAAGCTTCAAGCTGGCGCTGGCCTGGATGTACATGTCGCTGCTGGTCGGCTTCATCCTGCTGACGATCGTGAATATCGAGCTGATCATCCGCAGCCTGATCAAGCTAATGGGTGGCGGTGGTCTGAAACCCCTGTCTGATCTCGATTTCGCGGGGGCGGAATGACATGCTGATCTGGTTCCTGCCCGTCTTTTTGATCTTCCTGATGATCGGCCTGCCGGTCTTTTTCGGCCTGCTCGCCGCGCCCGGCATCCTGCTGGCCCTGAACGGACAGGAACGCGACATCGCGCTGCTGTATCGTAACGTCTACAATGGCATGGACAGTTTTCCGCTGATGGCGATCCCCTTTTTCATGCTTGCAGGCGAATTGATGAACCGGGGCGGTATCACAGAGCGTCTGGTCGAGTTTTCCCAGGCTTTGATGGGCCATCTGCGTGGCGGTCTGGCACAGGTGAATGTTCTGTCTTCGATGCTGTTTGCCGGTCTTTCCGGATCAGCCGTGGCCGATACGTCGGCGTTGGGCTCCATGCTGGTGCCCGCGATGGAGAAAGAAGGCTACACCCGCAAATACGCCGCTGCAATCACTGCCGCCTCGTCCGTTATCGGCCCGATCATCCCGCCCTCGGGCATCATGATCATCTACGCCTATGTCATGGGCGAAAGCGTTGCGGCGCTGTTTCTGGCGGGCATTGTGCCCGGCATCATGGTCGGTGTCGGCCTGATGATCGTAGTGCGCATGACAGCGGACCGGTACGATCTGCCCGCCGCCAGACGGGTGGTCCTGACCGGGACAAGCATGGGGGCTACAGAGTGGTGGGTGTCCTTCATCCTTGTGCGTCTGAACGTCGGGTTGATCATCTGGGGGCTGATCCCGCTGGGCGACACCCCATCGGCGACAGCGAACTGGCTTACGCTTGCAGGTGCGCTTTTGATCGCGCACGGGCTGTTCATCGCATTGCGCCGCCTTGTCAGCCACGATTTCCGCATGGTCTGCAAACGCGCTATGGTGCCGCTGCAGACCCCGATCCTGATCCTGGGCGGCATCCTTGTGGGCATCTTCACCCCGACCGAGGCCGCCGCCATTGCCGTGTTCTACGCGGTCCTCGTGGGGTTTTTCATCCTGCGTACACTGCGCGTGAAGGATATGCCGCTCATCTTGATGAAAGCGGCGAGCACTTCGGCGGTTGTTCTGCTGCTCGTTGGTGCCGCGATGGCGTTCAAAACCGTAGTCAGCCTCAGCCATGCGCCTGAGCAGCTTGCTGCGATCATCCTGGGCCTGAGTGAGAACCCGCTCATTCTGCTGCTACTGATTAACCTGCTGCTGTTCATCGTGGGCATGTTTCTGGACGCGGGCCCCGCGATTATCATCCTTGGCCCTATTCTTGGCCCGATTTTCGTCGATCTCGGCGTGCACCCGGTGCATTTCGCCATCATCATGAGCGTCAACCTGACCGTTGGCCTTGCCACGCCGCCGATGGGGCTTGTCTTGTTTGTCGCCAGCTCCGTCAGCGGCGAACGCGTCGAAGCCATCGCCCGCGCCATCCTGCCATTTCTTTTGGTCGAAATTCTGGTGATCTTCCTGATCACCTATATCCCGGCCATTTCCATGACGATCCCGAGACTGACCGGGTTCGTGAACTAACCAAAAGCAACCACAGGGAGACCAACAAAAATGCTTAAAGGTTTGACAAAATCGCTGCTCGCGGCAGGGATGATTGCGGCCAGCGCCATCGCGGCGCAGGCGGCTGACTATACCATCCGCGCGACGGCCAACTCCAATGAGAACGACGAGGACTATGACGGTTTGGTCGTCTTCAAAAACTACGTCGAAAGCGCCTCGAACGGTGCCATCGAAGTTGAACTTTTCATCGGCACGCAGCTTTGTTCCAAAGGTGCAGAGTGTCTGCAGGGCGTGGCTGACGGGTCTATCGATGTTTATATTTCCACCTCCGGCGGTGCGGCTGGCATCTTCCCCTATGTGCAGGTTCTGGACCTGCCCTATCTGATGGCTGATGACCGCGTGGCCGAAGCTGTGCTGCAGGGCGATTTCACGCGCAAGATGCGCGAGATGGCGCTGGCGTCTTCGGGTGACAAGATCCGCCTGATGACCATTGGCAACACGGGCGGCTGGCGCAACTTTGCCAACACCAAGCGCCGCGTGCAGGGCCCAGCCGACATGGAAGGGCTGAAGATCCGCACCGTCGTTGCCGATCTTCCGCAGGAGCTGGTCAAAGCGCTTGGCGCCTCCCCCACTCCAATCCCCTGGCCTGAGCTTTTCACGTCCTTCCAGACCGGCGTTGTTGAAGGCTCCAAGAACGGCATCACTGATATCATGGGTATGAAGTTCCCCGATGCCGGCCTGCAATATGTCACGCTTGACGGGCACGCCTATATGGGCGCGCTGTGGTGGATGAGCCAGGACAGCTTCATGGCGATGCCCGAAGACATGCGCGCGGTTGTCGTGGACGGGTTCGCCGCGCTTCAGCAGGCAACCTTTGCCTCACCCAAGCGCAAATCGATCCAGGCCTATGCGGATTTCGTCGCAGGCGGCGGTGACCTTTATGTGCCAACACCTGCCGAGAAGGCGGCCTTCAAAGAGGCGGCGGCCCCTGTTTACGATTGGTTCAAAGCCAATGTGGATGGCGGCCCGGAAATCTTCGACGCGCTTGTAGCAGCAGTGGCTGACGCCGAAGACGGGCTGAACGCAGGCCGCATGGCGGATATCAAATAAGCCTTTGGGCTGGATAACTTCCGCCGGGATGCCTCCGGCGGGAGTTTAATTGGCAAGATGAAGGGGCGGGCGTTAACCCTAATACCTGTTAAGGTTAACCATTCGCGAAACCCCAGGTTCGACGCAAATCCGCTTTGTCCTTCATCTTGCAAAATAAACTCAGAATCAGACGTTTCAAACTGCGCCTTCGCCGCAAATTTCAGCGAAACGGATACATCCAAACACGGTAGTCATCGATCAGCACATGGGCCTTTTCAATCTGCTCCGGCGTCATCTTCTTGACCACTTCCTCCCGGCTGATCGCAGCATCGGGATCGCCGCCTATCGCGCTGAGGACGTACCACATGTAAGCGCGCGTGAGGTCTGGCGCAGGCATGCCGAGGCCCACCTCATAGTACCATCCCACGCCGCTTTGCGCACCGGGGTGGCCCTTCATGGAACTGCGCAGATACCATTCGAACGCGCGCTCGTAGTCTTGCTCAACACCCAGCCCCAGCGCGTACATCACGCCGATAAGCTCCTCGGCATCCGCGTTGCCGGATCGGGCCGCGGGCCAAAGGGCCTCGCGCGCCGCCGCGAATTGCCCTGCCTCCATCAGATCACGCGCCTCTTCAATCTCGGCAAAAGCCGGGAAAGCCAGAAACGCCAGTCCTATCAATATCTTGCGCATGGGGCATTTTTCTCCCTGTTGGCTGCAACTGCGCAGGCAAATCCGCTGCCGGAGCCGCTGACACCGGATCAGTTTGTGCCTGTGGATGCCAGAAAGGCAAGCATTGGGCAGCTCTTATTCTATGACAAGATTCTCAGCGGCAATCGCAAT
>JBCCUH010000160.1:0-5389 GCA_039197405.1 Pseudomonadota bacterium | reverse complement strand
GGTTGGCTGCGCGGCGGATATCTATGCCGTGGACGCACTGGTATCCGCGATTGAGGCGGCCAAGGGACGCAAGAAACGCATCAGCTTTGAGGTGATCATCGAAAGCGCCGCCGGTATCGCCCATGTGGAAGAGATTGCCGCAGCGTCTCCGCGTCTCGCCGCGATGAGCCTTGGCGCCGCCGATTTTGCCGCCTCCATGGGCATGGCAACCACCGGGATCGGCGGTACGCAGGAAAACTACTACATGATCCGCGAGGGCGAAAAGCACTGGTCGGATCCCTGGCATTGGGCCCAGGCCGCCATTGTTGCCGCCTGCCGCACCCATGGGGTGCTGCCTGTCGATGGGCCTTTCGGGGATTTCTCGGACGACGAGGGATTTCGCGCGCAGGCCCGCCGCTCGGCAACGCTGGGCATGGTCGGCAAATGGGCCATCCACCCCAAGCAGGTGGCGCTGTCGAACGAGGTGTTCACCCCGTCCGATGAGGCCGTTGCCGAAGCCCGAGAGATCCTTGCCGCCATGGAAGAAGCCAAGGCCAAGGGCGAAGGCGCGACCGTCTACAAGGGCAGACTGGTGGACATCGCCTCGATCAAGCAGGCCGAAGTCATTGTCCGCCAGTCCGAGATGATCAACGGCTGAGGCACGCCGCCACATTTTCCGCCAGTTGCCGCATGAGGGCGGGGTAGAACCCTGCCCCCAGCTCCAGCTCGGCGCCCAGCGGATCGATCTGCTGGATCTTCATATCCAGCCCCTCGGTCACGGTCGCCACCAGCGAAGCATTCAGCTGCGGTTCGGTCAGCAGGCAAGCCACGCCATGTTCGCGAATATGCGCGCGCACCTCTTGCAGGTGCTTGGGGCCTTGCCCGGCCGCAGCCGCGTCCAGGATCGAGCCTTCGAAATCCAGATCATAGGCCCGGTCGAAATACTGATAGCCGTCATGCAGCACCACGTAAGACGCGCCCTTGTGGGGGGCCATCAACTGGGTGAGTTCTGCCTGCAAAGCTACAATCTCGCCCCGCGCCTCCGCTGCGTTGCGGGCATAGCTTTCTGCGTTGTCCGGGTCCACATGCGCAAGCTCCTCTGCGATTACGTCCAGCCAGACAAGCGCGTTTCGCGGATCCAGCCAGGCATGCGGGTCAATACCGCCCTCATGATGATCGTGCCCGTGATCGTCATGAGCCTCTTTCATGGCGTGGTTGCCTTGCTCACCATGAGTTTCGTGGCCCGCATGATCTGAATGATCTTTATGGTCGTCATGGTCAGCATGATCTCCATGGTCAGCATGATCGTCATGATCGTCATGATCCGCATGGTCGTCATGATCCGCATGGTCGTCATGATCCTCATGATCGTCGTGATCGTCGTGATCGTCGCGGAAACTCAACCGGGTCACCCCATCGGTGGTCAACAGTGAAACAACTTCGGCACCGCTGGCCACCGTCTCTAGTGGCTCGGACAGCCAGGGCGTCAGGGCTGGCCCCACCCAAAACACCAGATCCGCCTGCTCAAGCGCCCGCGCCTGCGACACGCGCAGGCTGAAACCATGGGGTGACGCGGACTGATCGACGATCACATCCGGCGTGGCAACACCTTCCATCACCCGCGCAACAAGCCCGTGAACAGGGGCAACATCGGTGACAACTCTGGGGTCAGCAAAGCCTGCGGCAGGCAAAAGCGCGCACAGGCTGGCGAGGGCGGGGGTTTTGAGCGATTTCATCATAGCGACGCTTGCTAACCGCAATGTTATACCATAACAAGACCCATATGAAAAAAACCTCAAAGACCAGCCGCGACCTGCTTGGGTTTTGCGCGCATGACCATACACGTTGCATCGACAGCAGCGTCAGCGCCGCCGAAGCCCATTGCGCCGATCACGGGCTTCAGTGGACACCGGCGCGGCGACGCGTGCTGGAAATTCTGCTGCGCGAACACCGCGCGCTGGGGGCTTATGAAATCCTCGACATCCTGCGCGAGGGCGGCGAAAAGGCCCAGCCACCAGTCGCCTATCGCGCCCTGGATTTCCTTGTCGCGCAGGGTTTTGCCCATCGCATCGAGAAACTGAATGCCTTCATCGCCTGCACTGAACCCGGACGCGATCACATGCCTGCCTTCCTGATCTGCCGCATCTGCGACACGGTTGCGGAAACGCAGGCACAAACCGCCAGCGGCGCGTTGAAAAGCTCGGCGCGATCCAGCGGATTTGCCATCGAAGCTGCGGTAATGGAAGCGGAAGGCGTCTGCCCGAACTGCCAAAAGAGCGCTGAAACATGACCTTGATTTACGCCGGCAATATCGGAGTAATGCTGAACGGCAAGCGCATACTGGATCAGGTATCGCTCAGTATCGACAAAGGTGAGATCGTCACCATTGTCGGTCCCAACGGATCGGGTAAATCGACCCTGCTCAAAAGCCTTATTGGCGCGCTTGCCCTGACGCAGGGCGAGGTGACGCGCGCGGCAGGGCTGAGCATTGGCTATGTCCCGCAACGCCTGCACATCGACGCCAGCCTGCCCCTGACCGTGCGCCGCTTTCTCAGCCTGCCGAAGGCTGTGCCGAACACAGCAGCAAAAGCCGCATTGGACCGCACTGGCGCAGGTCCTCTGGCGGGGCGGCAGATGAAAGACCTCTCAGGCGGGCAATTTCAGCGGGTATTGCTGGCGCGCGCGCTGTTGTGCGACCCTGACATCCTGATCCTGGATGAGCCGACGCAGGGGCTCGATCAGCCCGGCTCGGCCGATTTCTACCGCCTGATCGAAGATCTGCGCAGCGATCTGTGCTGTGCGGTTCTGATGGTCAGCCACTAATTGCATGTGGTCATGGCCGCATCCGACAGGGTGATCTGCCTGAACGGTCATGTGTGCTGCGAAGGGGCGCCGGAACATGTGGCCAGTGCGCCGGAGTATCGCGCGCTCTTTGGGTCGGGCACCGGCGGCGCGCTGGCGCTTTACCGTCACGACCACGATCATTCGCATGGGCCTGACTGCGATCACGAGCACGATCAGGGCCATTCCCACACGCACAGGCATGAGGCCGCCGAATGAGCCTGCTCGACAGTTTTCTGATCCGCGCGACCCTCGCGGCGATCGGCGTTGCGCTGGCCGCCGCGCCACTGGGCTGTTTCGTTGTCTGGCGGCGCATGGCCTATTTTGGCGATGCCACGGCGCATGCAGCCATTCTGGGCGTTGCGATTTCCATCGCGTTGTCGATGCCCATATTCGCAGGAGTTCTGCTCGTGGCCTTTGCCATGGCGCTGATTGTCACCGGGCTGGAGGCGCGCGCGCAGACGACCGACAGCAGCCTGGGTGTCCTGTCCTATTCCGCCCTTGCCTTCGGCCTTGTGGCCATGGCTGCGCTGCCGGGTGTGCGCATTGATCCCGAAGCCTTTCTCTTTGGTGACATTCTGGCTGTCAGCCGGATGGATCTGGCAGTGATCTGGCTGGGTGCCGCGGCTGTGCTGGCGCTGCTCTGGCTGCGATGGTCGGCCTTGCTGACCGCCACGCTCAACGGTGATCTAGCGCAGGCGGCGGGTATCAATCCGCGCCGCGAACAGCTGATCCTGACACTGGCGATGGCGCTGGTGGTTGCCGTCTCGATCAAGGTTGTCGGCGTTCTGCTGATCGGCGCGATGCTGATCATCCCGGCCTCTGCCGCGCGGCCCCTGGCACGCACACCCGAAGCCATGGCGCTTTGGGCCATCGCCATCGCCTGCATGGCCGCATTGGGCGGGCTGGGTGCGGCCTATCACTGGGATACCCAGGCAGGGCCTACCATCGTGTGCTGCGCGGCGCTGCTCTTTGCGCTCAGCCAGATGGCGCAACGGGTTCTCAAACGATCAGACCCCGCATGACGCAGATCGACGTAGACCACCTGCAAAGCTGGATCGGACGCAGACGCTCCAAACGCGACCACCTTACCGCCTTTCCGGCAAACGCGCTGGCGGCAACGCTGGATCGCGATGATCCGGGTTATGCATCCGGCATGCCGCTGCCGCCGCTGTGGCACTGGCTATACTTTCTGGAGATCTTCAAACTGCAGGATGCAGGCTATGACGGGCATGCGGCATTGGGCGGGTTCCTGCCGCCAGTGCCGTTGCCGCGCCGTATGTGGGCCGGCAGCCGGCTGCGCTGGCACAGACCGCTCATGATCGGGGCCGAGGCGGAAAAACGCTCTGAAATCCTGTCGGTCAAACACCGTCGGGGGCGCAGCGGTGATCTGGTGTTCGTAACCGTGCAGCATGACGTGTTGAGCGGCGGGCAACAGTGCCTGAACGAAGAGCATGACATTGTCTATCGCGCGCCCGCCCCGCTTGACGCCCCGGTGCGCAAACCACCCACTGCCGGGACCGGCGCCGATTTTTCGCGAAAAATCGCGCCCTCCCCTGTGTTGCTGTTTCGCTATTCGGCGCTGACCTTCAACGGGCACCGCATTCACTACGACACGCCCTTTTGCAAAGGCACCGAAGGCTATGAGGGGCTGGTCGTGCATGGCCCTCTGCTTGCCACATTGATGCTGGACGCGTTGCGACGTCACAAGCCCGGCGCCAAGCTGACCGGTTTTGAATTTCGAGCGCAGGCCCCGGTCTTCGATACCGAGCCGTTTCATGTCGAGGGGCGCCTTACCTCGACCGCATCTGCCGATCTCTGGATCAGGCGTGCCGACGGGGCAGAGGCGATGCGCGGCGCGGCATCCTTTACCCTCTAGCGGCTGATCTGATGGAAGCGGCCATCGGCGGCTTCCCCCATCAATGTGACCGCGCCGAGCGGCACCGCATCGATACAGGCATCCTGAAAATGCGCGGAGATCGCAGCGCGCACCCGGGATTGCGTATCGGGATTCACCCGGCCCGTTAGCGTCATGTGGAAGTTGAAATCCTCCATCACATAAGGGTAGCCCCAGCGCATCAAATACCCCTCTTGTCTTGGACTGAGGCGGGCGCGCCGGCGGCGTGCAAGCTCTTGTTCAGACGGCAGGGCGCGAAGTGGATGCAGACGGCGCACGCATTGCGCTGCAAATGACATCAGGCCCTCATGCGGGCGCGCCGGGCGGAAGGCGAAAAACCCATGCTGATCCGACAGATCCAGCGGCGGCAGCATCACACCTTGCGCCAGCTGAGCCAGACAGCGCGTTTCGGCCTGCAGATCGCTTTCCGTGACACCGTCTGCCGGGAAAAAAGGCGCAACCAGTGTGGCGTGAAACCCATAACGGGACGCGCGCCGGGTCAACGCCTGGATCTCAAGCCCCGGCACATCGGGCTGCGGCACGCAGACGCCCAGACGCGAACACCATCCCAGCCAGGACCGTCCTGCGGCCTCCAGATCGCCCGGCGGCGGCGTGAAAAATACAGCATAGCGTTGGAACATACCGCCGCTTAACAAATCGGCGCGCGCAAAT
>JBCCUH010000159.1:0-5394 GCA_039197405.1 Pseudomonadota bacterium | reverse complement strand
TCGCCTCGCTCACGTCATCGGCGCTGATCTCGAACCCGGTTGTCTCCAGACCCGGCGCAGAAGGCGCGCAGGAGGGCATCTGCGTGTAGATGTTGACCGGCTGCATCAGCGCCTCGTCATGCATCATGCGCACGCCTTCGAGGCCAAGCACATTGGCGATCTCATGGGGGTCGGTGAACATGGTCGTCGTGCCATGCGGGATGACAGCGCGGGCAAATTCGGCAGGGGTGAGCATGCCGCTTTCGATATGCATATGCCCGTCGCAGAGGCCGGGGATCATGTAGCGGCCATTGGCTTCGATGATCTCGGTGTCCGGGCCAATGCAATGGCTGGCATCCGGCCCGCAAAAGGCGAAGCGCCCGTCAGCAATCGCAAGATCATGGTTTTCCAGCGTCTCGCGCGTGTGCACATTGACCCATGTGCCGCCTTTGATCACAAGATCAGCGGCTTCACGTCCGGCGGCGACAGCGACAAGGCGCGGCGCGCTTTGCGCCCAGGTTTTCAGATTCGGGGAAGTTGATGTGTTCATGTCCAAAGTTGACATGAGGCAGGGCGATGTTCAAGCGTTGGGTGTTCGCGTTAACAGGAAACAGCCTCATGGATTACGAAACAGTCTCTGCCGATGACTTTGGCGCATCTTTGAAGGGGCTTGGCCTGAACATATTGGTTAAGGACGTGAAGAAGACCGCGGGCTTTCTGACCGGCGTCTTCGGCATCGCCGCCCACCGTGTGACAGCAGATTTCGCGATCATGACCTATGAGGGGCAGGTCTTCCAACTGCACCACGACGGCACATATGGCGCGCATCCTTTGCTGGGCGTTCTGCCTGAGGCAGGCGTGCGCGGCGCGGGCGCGCAGTTTCACCTGTTTGCGACCGATCCCGATGTCGCTGCCAGCAAAGCCGAGGATGTTGGCGGGCATATTCTGGATGCAGCAAAGAACAAACCGCATGGGTTGCGCGAAGTGTTCATCATGGACCCCGATGGCTATGTCTGGGTCGCCTCGCGCCCGCTGACGCAAGAAGAAAGGGACGCGCTATGAACGTTGCACCATTGCCGAACATGGATCACTGGCAGGAACGGGTCGATCTGGCTGCGTCCTTTCGCTGGACCGCGCGTCTGGGCTTTCACGAGGCGGTCGCGAACCACTTCAGCCTCGCGATCAACGATGACGGCACGCGGTTTCTGATGAACCCCAATCAGATGCATTTCAGCCGGATCAAAGCGTCCGACCTGATTGTTGTGGATGCCAATGACCCTGAAACGCTGGAGGGCCCTGATGCGCCTGACCCCACCGCTTGGGGGTTGCATGGCGGGCTGCATCGCCACTGCCCGCACGCGCGCTGCGCGATGCATGTGCATTCGATCCATGCCACCGTGCTGGCGTCCCTGAAAGACAGCCGCCTGCCGCCCATCGACCAAAACTGCGCGATCTTTTTCAATCGTTATGTGATCGACGAAAACTACGGTGGGCTGGCCTTTGAGGAAGAGGGCGAGCGCTGTGCGAAGCTCTTCACTGATCCCAAGCAAAAGGTCATGATCATGGGCAACCACGGCATCATGATCATCGGCGATACGGTCGCGGAGACGTTCAACCGGCTTTATTATTTCGAACGCGCGGCAGAGACGTATATCCGCGCCTTGCAGACCGGGATGGACTTGCGTGTGCTGCCAGATGAGATTGCGGAAAAGACTGCACAGGAAATTGAAGAGTACCCCGAGCAGGACATCCGCCATCTGGCAGAGCTGAAGGCGATCCTCGATGAAGAAGGGTCAAACTACGCGGGTTAAGGTGCCCTGCGTGCTGCAGCACATGGGGTCACGGCAGGGGGACATATGTCGGACAATATTTCGAAAGAGTGGAACTACCATCCCGACCTGCCCTTGGCAGACCCGTCGGTATTCAAATGGCCTCCGCGTGCAGGGTTTCTGGCCCGTTGGTTCGCCCGCAATTGGCTGACCCTGTCGGAACGGGTGATGATGGTCCTGCTGGCGGTCGCGCTTTGGTTCTGGGTTTACCCGGATTTTGCCAGCGCTGCGCAGTGGCATTGGGGCTGGGTCCTGCACGTCTGGGCCGCCAACTTTGCGCTCGTGTTCATCAGCGCGGGACTGCTGCATTGGTATTTCTTCATGCTGAAAGGGCAGGGCGACAGGCTCAAGTTCGACAAGCGGCCCATGGCCAAGAAGAACAAGCTTTGGGATTTCTCGAACCAGGTGCATGACAATATGTTCTGGTCGCTTGGCTCCGGCGTTTTCTTTCTGACCCTGTTCACCGTCCTGACCATGTGGCTGATGGTCAATGGCTATGCCCCCACGATCACGCCCGCCAGTAACCCCATCTGGTTCGTCCTCAGCCTGATCCTGCTGCCGATCTGGTCAGCCTTCCATTTCTACTGGGTGCACCGCCTGCTGCATGTACCGGTGCTCTACACGCATGTGCATTCGCTGCATCATCGCAACGTGAACGTCGGCCCGTGGTCGGGGTTTTCCATGCACCCGGTTGAACATCTGCTTTATTGCTCATCGCTCTGCATTCACTGGATCGTTCCCAGCGATCCGATCCTCGTGATTTTCCATGTCATTTACCTGGCTCCCGGCGCAGCCATGACACATACCGGATACGAAGACCTGCTGATCAAGGACAAGCGCCGCCTTGCGCTCGGGACCTTTTATCACCAGCTGCATCACCGCTATTACGAGTGCAACTACGGCAATCAGGAAATGCCCTGGGACCGCTGGTTCGGCACGTTCCATGATGGCACCCCTGAAGGCACCGCCGCAACCCGCGCGCGTAAAAAACGGATGTATTCCTAGACCCTGTCTGCGAAACTGAATGCCTGGGGTTTGGGTCGCAGGCTCTACGCGCGGATCAGCGTCAGCAAAATGCCCTTGTCATGCGCATGCGAACCTGTCGCCTTCTCGCCATAAAGAGCAAACTCACTGCGGGTCGTCTCTGCAATTTTGTCTGACAGTCTGTCCAGAGCCGCCTCAAAACCCTTTGCCTGCCAGTGTTCGGCATTCACCGTCAACACCGCCGCGCCGCCGGGATGCAGGATGCGCAGCACTTCGGCCATCGCGTTTGGTCCCACATGCCCATGGGTGAAGGTGCCGGCACTGACCGCACCTGTGTAATGCCCATCCATGATATCGAGCCGCCTTGTCAGATCGCCTTGAAACAGCCGCCTGTAAACCTGTTTGGCCTCGGCGACCGCCAGCATCTCGGCAGACAGATCCGTGGCATCTATCTCAAAGGGGCCAAGCTTGCACAGCTCTTCTCCCACCAGCCCTGTGCCCGCGCCTAGATCAAGCACAGGTCCTGCAAAGCCCAAGGCCGCATAGGCCCGCGCCACAACGGTTGGGCTTTGATAATCGGTCTCTTGCGCAAAACTCTGATCATAGCTCTTTGCCCAATCGGCATATAGCTTCAGATTGGCCTCCGGCCCCTCCAGCGCATAGGCGCTTTGAAGATCAGGTTTTGCTTTCATCCAGAGTATAGAAGCGCGACTTCCGGCCACTTGCAAGCTTTCGCGCAGATTGGCACAAGCGGCCCATGACACAGCTCTTGCTTTCTTTCGGCCACGGGTATTCCGCGCAGGCTTTGACGCCACTTCTGCGACAGCAGGGATTTGCGATCCATGGCACAACACGGTCTGCTGGCAAGCTGGACGATCTCAGCGCCACGGGGATCACGCCCTATGTCTGGCCGGGTACCAATCTGGACGGCCTGCTTGATCAGGCCTCCCACCTGCTGATTTCCGCAGCCCCCGGCGCAGATGGCGATCCGGTGCTTGCCGAACTGAAAAGCCGCATCGCGGCAAGGGCGCAGCGTTTTACCTGGGTCGGCTACCTCTCCACGACCGGCGTCTATGGCGATGCGCAGGGCGGTTGGGTCGATGAGACAAGCCCGCTCGCGCCCGCCACAAAACGCGGTCTGGCGCGCGTCAAGGCCGAAGCGGCCTGGCAATCCATCGAAGGCCTGCCGCTGCACATCTTCCGTCTTGCTGGCATCTACGGGCCGGGTCGCGGCCCCTTCGCCAAGGTGCGCGCAGGTACGGCGCGCCTGATAATCAAGGAAAATCAGGTGTTCAGCCGCATCCACGTCGAAGATATCGCGCAGGTGCTTGCCGCCTCCATCGCACAGCCCAACCCCGGCGCTGTCTATAACCTCTGCGACGATGATCCCGCGCCGCCGCAGGACGTCATCGCCTATGCCGCCCGGCTGTTGGGTCTGCCCCTGCCGCCGCAGGAGGATTTCGAAACGGCGCAGATGACCCCCATGGCGCGCAGCTTTTACGCCGAAAGCAAACGCGTGCGAAACGACAGGATCAAATCAGAGCTGGGTGTGCAGTTGAGATACCCCGATTACCGCACCGGGTTGCAGGCGCTGCTTGAACTGGAACGTGGCTCAGCGTAGCTCATTCGCACCGGGCTTTGGCAACAGATCCAGCGCTGCATGCACTTTTGCACGGCACGAAAACCCGATCCAGTCGTCCGGGAAAAACGCATCCGGCACATCCGGCACTTTCAGGACAAGCCGCCGCCATTGATGAACAATTGCCGTGCGCAGGCACGCCGATTGCAACCCACTTGCCTGTGCAAGCGCGGAGATTTCTGCCAGAACAATGTCCATGGCCGCATCCAGATCGCGAAATTCTGACTCCAACCCTTTGGGCAGGCATGCTTGCATGATCCAGGCCGGAAGCGCCCGAATGCGCCCCTCAAAGAGAAAATCTTCACTAGCGATCTCGGGCGCGGATGTGTTGCTCAAACCGACGCCGCTAGCCAGCGGAACATACCCGTCAGGCAGGCGGCTCTCGGGGGCACAGCAGCGCAGATGCCAGGTGCCGGCAGCGGGGTAGTCCCGCCTGTAGATGCGCTCGCTGGCTTGACCGCTCTCGCGCCTGCCGCGCTCGGTCAGCTTGTGAAACGACATGCGGCCCTGCTTTTCGGCGCTCAGCCACCCTTCATTGCGCAACCGGTGAAGGGCCACACGCAAGGCTTCTGGCTTGACCCCAAGCGGGGTCAGGATCTCGGTCAGCACCGGGCCGGAGATCGTCCCGCCATCGTCCCGTGCCATATCACCAAAGACCGTGACAATCAGCGACCAGACACGCAGCGGCCCACCCGCTTGCAAAGCATCAAGCGCACAGAGGAACCTATCGCTCTTCATCTTGCCAAAAAACTCCCCCCGGAGGGCCCAGAGGATGCAAAGCGGCTCCGATGGTGAGGTTGTCAAACTCACTCCCACTCAATCGTCCCCGGAGGTTTCGACGTGATGTCATAAGTCACCCGGTTAATACCCGGCACCTCATTGATGATCCGCGTTGCAGTTTCGCCCAGAAACTCATGAGTGAAGGGATAATAATCCGCCGTCATGCCATCCACGGACGTCACC
>JBCCUH010000158.1:0-5461 GCA_039197405.1 Pseudomonadota bacterium | reverse complement strand
GTGATCGCACCAGCAGCCGATGTGCGCAAGCGCCACGTCATGTCCCCGCCCTATGTGGTCAAGCCCAACAATGAAGGCTCGTCGGTTGGCGTGTATCTGGTTCACGAAGATGCAAACGGGCCGCCGCAGCTGGATGCCGCCATGCCTGAGCATGTGATGGTGGAAGCTTTCGCGCCGGGCCGCGAGCTGACCACGACCGTCATGGGCGATCAGCCGCTCGCGGTGACCGAGATCTTCACCGATGGGTGGTATGACTATGACGCGAAGTACAAGGAAGGCGGAAGCACGCATGACGTGCCCGCAAAGGTTCCGGCGGACATAGAAGCGGCGTGTCTTAATTATGCGCTGCGCGCGCATCAGGCGCTGGGGTGCCGGGGCGCGAGCCGCACCGATTTTCGCTGGGATGACAGCAAGGGGCTGGCCGGGCTGGTGCTGCTGGAAACCAACACGCAACCCGGCATGACGCCTACGTCCCTGAGCCCCGAGCAGGCGCAGGCGCAGGGTTTCAGCTTTGCCGAGTTTTGCGCATGGATGGTGGAGGACGCCTCATGCAGCAGATAGGCTATGCTCACGAACGCATCACTGCATTCTCGGAGCCGGAAAGCGCCAAGCCCAAGCCAAAGGCCCGGCGCAAGTCCGATCCGGCGCCATCGCGCTGGTCTTACCGCTTCCAGCGGCTGATGCTCACACCGCTTTTTCGCTTTGCCTTGCGCGTCGGCTTGCCGCTCACGCTGACCGCGTCGCTGGGCGCTGTGTATCTGGGCGATGATGTCCGCCGCACGCGGCTGATCGAAACGGTGGCCGAAATGCGCGAGGGCATCGAAAGCCGCCCAGAGTTCATGGTCAACATGATGTCGGTGTCTGGCGCCTCTGATGAGGTGTCGGCCGCAATTCACGAGATCGTGCCGATTTCTTTCCCTGTATCTTCCTTTGATATCGAACTGCCGCTGATCAAGCAGACGATTACCGGCCTGAACCCGGTGCGCAGTGCCGATCTGCGTTTGCAGCCGGGCGGGGTGCTGGAGGTCAGGATTGACGAGCGGCAGACGGCAGCTCTGTGGCGCACCCATGAAGGGCTGTTCCGCATTGATGGTGAGGGTGTCTATATCGGGCTTGCGCTGAGCAAGGCGGACTATCCCAAGTTGCCGCTTTTGTCGGGCGACGGGGCGGATGCCGCTGTGCCTGAAGCTATTGCGCTGTTGAAGGCATCCGCGCCGCTTGACGCGCGCCTGAAAGGGTTCACGCGCATGGGGGCGCGGCGCTGGGACGTGGTGTTGGATCGGGGGCAGCGGATCATGCTGCCCGAGCAGGGCGCAGTGACCGCACTGGAGCGGGTGATCGCGCTTGATCAGGTGCAGGATGTGCTGGAGCGTGATCTGACGCGGGTAGATATGCGTCTGACGCACAGGCCGACAATCAGAATGAACGAGAACGCCGTACAGGAGTTATGGCGCATAAACGAGGCAGTGGAAGCAGTGGCAAATGAGTGATCTTTACGGCTCGCAGAGGGCCATGCGCGCGATGCGCAAGGCGGCGCTTCAACGTGGTGTCATCGCGGTTCTGGACATTGGCAGCAGCAAGATTGTTTGCCTGATCCTGCGTTTTGACGGATCGGGCAAGTCGGGCATCGGTGACGGCATCGGCTCGCTTGCCGGGCAATCGGGGTTCCGGGTCATTGGCGCGGCCACGACGCGCAGCCGGGGTGTGAGCTTTGGTGAGGTCAGCGCGATGGCCGAGACCGAGCGCGCCATCCGTACCGCGCTGCAATCGGCGCAGAAAATGGCGCAGATGCGTGTGGATCACGTCATCGCCTGTTTCTCGGGCGCGCAGCCGCGCAGCTATGGCGTGGCGGGGCAGGTCGATTTGATGAGCACGATGGTGACGGAAACGGATGTGGGTCATGTCCTGTCCTCCTGTGACGTGCCCGATTTCGGGCCTGGCCGGGACGTGCTGCATGCGCAGCCGGTGAATTTTGCACTGGACCATCGCTCGGGTCTTAATGATCCGCGCGGGCAGGTGGGCGAGAAACTCTCGGTTGATCTGCATATGCTGTCGGTTGATAGCGTGGCGATCCAGAACCTTGCGCAGGTGATGCGTCGCTGTGATCTGGAACTGGCGGGCGTTGCCTCTTCTGCCTATGTTTCGGGCGTATCGGCCTTGGTGGAAGACGAGCAGGAGCTGGGTGCGGCCTGTATTGATATGGGTGGCGGCTCGACCGGCATCTCAATTTTTATGAAAAAGCACATGATTTTTGCCGACGCGGTGCGCATGGGCGGGGATCATGTCACGTCGGATATTTCCATGGGGCTGCAGATCCCGATGCCGACGGCGGAGCGGATCAAGACCGTCAATGGCGGCGTCATGGCCACTGGCATGGATGACCGCGACATGATCGATATTGGCGGCGATACCGGCGACTGGAACCATGATCGCCGCCAGGTAAGCCGCGCCGAGCTGATCGGCATCATGCGTCCCCGGGTCGAGGAAATTCTTGAAGATGTTCGCACCCGCCTTGATGCGGCGGGCTTTGACCATTTGCCAAGCCAGCAGATCGTTCTGACGGGCGGAGGTAGTCAGATTCCGGGCCTTGATGGTCTTGCCAGCAAGATACTGGGCCAGCAAGTGCGTCTGGGGCGGCCCCTGCGCGTGCATGGATTGCCGGGCGCAACCACCGGGCCGGGTTTTTCCAGCGCTGTGGGTCTGTGTCTTTTTGCAGCGCATCCTCAGGATGAGTGGTGGGACTTTGATATCCCCGAACCGATGCATGGGCGCACCTTCAAAAGGGCGCTGCGCTGGTTCAAAGAGAACTGGTAACCCCTATATCTGGGGGCTCCCCGCAAAATCCGGCAAAATTTCGCGCAAAACCTCGCATATTTTGGGGGTTTTGGGGATATTTTGCGTGACCTTCGGGATCGCTGTCGGTAGACTGGCTCTGATTAGGCAGCAAAAAGGCCCGAAAACGGGCCACCATAGACAGGCGGACAGATCATGACATTGAACCTTACGGTGCCAGGACAGGAAGAGCTGAAGCCACGGATTACCGTGTTCGGCGTCGGCGGTGCGGGCGGCAACGCCGTTAACAACATGATCGAGAAAGAACTCGATGGTGTTGATTTCGTCGTTGCGAATACCGATGCGCAGGCGCTTCAGCAATCCATGAGCCAAAGCCGGGTTCAACTGGGTGTGAAAGTTACCGAAGGATTGGGCGCTGGGGCGCGCGCAACCGTGGGTGCCGCTGCCGCAGAAGAAAGCATTGAGCAGATCGTCGATCATCTGGCAGGCGCGCATATGTGTTTCATCACCGCCGGTATGGGCGGGGGCACGGGCACGGGCGCGGCGCCGATCATCGCGCAGGCTGCGCGCGAGCTGGGTGTTCTGACCGTGGGCGTCGTGACCAAACCGTTCCAGTTTGAGGGCGGCAAGCGCATGAAACAGGCTGAAGATGGCGTTGACGCCCTTCAGAAAGTTGTCGACACGCTGATCATCATTCCGAACCAGAACCTGTTCCGTCTGGCGAATGAAAAAACCACCTTCACCGAAGCTTTCAGCCTTGCGGATGATGTCCTCTATCAAGGTGTTAAGGGCGTCACTGATCTGATGGTGCGCCCCGGCCTGATCAACCTCGACTTTGCCGATGTGCGCGCCGTCATGGACGAAATGGGCAAGGCGATGATGGGCACCGGTGAAGCCAATGGTGAGGATCGTGCGATCCAGGCGGCTGAGAAAGCTATCGCCAACCCGCTGCTGGACGAGATCAGCCTGCGCGGTGCAAAAGGTGTTCTGATCAACATTACCGGCGGTCATGATCTGACCCTGTTTGAGCTGGATGAGGCGGCGAACCGCATCCGCGAAGAGGTGGATCCGGATGCCAATATCATCGTTGGCTCGACGCTGGATACCGAGATGGAAGGCGCGATGCGCGTCTCCGTGGTTGCCACCGGCATCGATGCGACAGAAGCGGTCACCGACATCCCGGTGCCACGCCGGTCGCTGGCCGAGCCGCTGAAACAGCAGGTTGCCGCGGAAGTGCAGCCTGTGCAGGACATGCCTGAGCCGGTGGCGGCACAGGCCGCGCCGGAGCCGTCGCTTTTTGACAGCCAGCGCACCGAGCAGGTCGCCGCATCCGAGCAGGCAGAGGATATCTTCGAAGAAGAGCAGCCCAGCTTCCAGCCGGAATTGCCCAGCTTTGTCGCCGAGCGCGGCCAGCAACGCAGCGCATCAGCGCAGGCCGATGATCTGCCGCCGCCAGCCTACCAGCCGCCTGCGTTCGACGCGCCGGCCAGCATGGAAAGCACTGAAGAGTTTGTAGCGCCCAAGGCGCCCGCGATCGGCACACCTTCCCCGGAAGCTATGCAGCGCCTTCAGGCGGCAGTACAGCGCGCGCCCGCCGCGCCTCAGCCCGCCGCCGAGCCTGCGGCAGATGTGGAAAAGCCGCGTTTTGGCATCAATTCACTGATCAACCGGATGACCGGCCACACCCATGAGCAGGCGCCGGTTCAGCGCACGCAGGTTCAGGCCGCGCCCGAGCCGACACCGGTGGCTGATTCTGATCCCGATCAGGAACGGATCGAAATTCCGGCTTTCCTGCGTCGTCAGGCAAACTGACGCTGACGCTTCACGACAATTCAAGGGCGCCCAATGGGCGCTCTTTTTTTGTGTAATGCCTTGATAAAGAAGGGTGTTTTCGGGATGCGGCAGAAACTTGCCCAGCTTCCCAAGCGTCACGTTTCAGAATGTTGCAAAGATTGAGTTGAGGGTAACGCCTTGGGTGGTTACCCACTGGTTAAGCGCTATGGGGGTAGCGCGCGTTCATCTGACCACTTGAGGTTCTGTTTTGCAGACGACACTGAAGACATCGGTGACATTTGATGGGGTGGGCCTGCACTCTGGCGCGCCTGTGCGCATGACTGTGCAGCCTGCGCCTGTGCACCATGGTATCTGGTTCCGTCGCACGGATGATGTCGCGGGCGATCCTTTTGTACCTGCGCGCTGGGATGCGGTTACGCAGGCGGCGCTCTGCACGCTGATCGAGAATGAACATGGCGTGTCGATCTCGACGATCGAGCACATCATGGCGGCGCTTGCAGGCTGCGGTGTGGTCAATGCGCTGGTCGAGATTGACGGACCGGAAACGCCGATCATGGACGGCAGTTCGGCTGTGTTCGTGGATGGTCTGCTGAAAGCCGGGCTTGTGCGCCAAAGCGCTGAGCGCAGTGCAATCCGCGTGCTACGCAAAGTGGAAGTGTCAAGCGACGCCGGTTTCGCGCGTCTTGAACCGGCGCAAAGCTTGTCCATAGATTTTGCCATAGATTTTGCGGATGCCGCCATTGGCGCGCAGAACAAGTCGCTGAACATGGCGAATGGCACATTTGTGCGCGAGCTGTGCGACAGCCGGACATTCTGCCGCAACGCGGATGTGGAAGCGATGCTGAGCCAGGGTCTTGCGCAGGGTGGATCGCTG
>JBCCUH010000157.1:0-5509 GCA_039197405.1 Pseudomonadota bacterium | reverse complement strand
CGCTCAGCCGCAACATCAGCCGCAAGAAAACCTTCGAAATGCTGACCACGGGTCGCTTCATCGACGCCGCTGAAGCCGAGCGTCTGGGGCTGATCAACCACTCCGTTCCCCAAGACCAGTTGCAAGCAGCCACGTCAGAGCTGGCCGACACAATCGCGTCCAAGCTGGGCAGCGCCGTCGCCATTGGCAAACGCGCCTTTTACGATCAGATCCAGATGCCCCTGCCCCAGGCCTACGCCTATACCGGCGATGTGATGGTCGAAAATATGCGCGAGCCGGATACAGAGGAAGGCATCGCCGCCTTTCTGGAGAAACGCGTGCCGGACTGGCCGCAAAACTCCTAAAAGCCTCATCAGATCGACAATGCAGACCTCTGAGCGTGATTGTTGCGTGCTTGGCGCCAATGACCGCGCAATGTGACTGACACAAACCGCCTGCTGACGATCCGCAAGCTGACGGCGCAACCATCAAACCTCGCGAGTTTTCCCAACAAACACTATGGTTAACGCAGGACTGCGCGGCCGGTGTTTCCACCTGAGCAACGCTGTGTTGCCAAACCTGCGATTGGCCCGGCCCCATCGCCCCGGCATCCTGATCACGGGCGCGTGATCGTCGATATTTGTGATGATCAATACGTGGATTTTGAGAACCAAAAGGGGTGCGTGACATGAAACATTTGACAGGTTTTCTTGCAGCGATCACGACAGCAGGCGGCGTACATGCCGGCGGGATACCGAACCCGGTCACACCTTCGGATTTCCAGGCGGTCGACGCGGAGATCGTCGCCCTGGGGCGTCAGCTCTTTTTTGATCCGGTTTTGTCGGGCAATGACAATATCGCATGCGCCACTTGTCACCACCCGGCGCTTGGCACCGGCGATGCCATGTCCCTCTCTATCGGTGAAGGTGGCAGCGGACTGGGGCGACTGCGCGAAGTGGTAAATGGCAATGAACCCAAGGCGCGTATTCCGCGCAATGCGCCTGCGCTTTTCAATCTGGGTGCGCGTGAGTTCACGGTGATGTTTCACGACGGGCGCGTCGCGCTGGACCGTGAGGCGATGTACGGCATTCGTATGCCCGAGGGGCGCACATTGGAACGGCCCTTGCCCTCGGCACTGGCGGCTCAGAACATCCTGCCGATCCTCAGCCATGATGAAATGGTCGGCCACCCCGGCGAGAACCCGATTGCCGACGCTGTTGATGCAGACCGCATTCACGGCCCCACCGGCGCGTGGCAGCAGATCGTCGACAAGGTGGAGGCGGTGGAAGAATATCGCATGTCCTTTGACTGGATCATCGGCCAGGACACACCCATTCATATCACCGACATCGGCACCGCGCTGTCGCAATTCATCTCTTACGAGTTTCGCGCAACCGACAGCCCCTTTGACATGTATTTGGCGGGCAAGCCCGAATACATGAGCGAAGACGCCGTCAAAGGGATGGAGCTTTTTTACGGCAAGGCCAATTGCAGCTCTTGCCATTCGGGCAAGTTCCAGACCGATCACAGCTTTCACGCCATCGGCCTGCCGCAGCTTGGCCCCGGCAAGGAAGGCGCGCAGGTCGCTTATGGCGATACCGGCCGCGGCGCAATCTCTGGTGCCGAGGACGACAAATACCGCTTCCGCACGCCGTCCTTGCGCAATGTCACCCTGACCGGTCCCTACGGTCACAATGGCGCCTACAAGGATCTTGAGGCGATGGTGCGCCATCACCTTGATCCCATTGATGCGCTTGGCAATTACGATCGCAATCAGGCGGCGCTTCTGACTATGGGTGATGGTGCCGAAGACTGGAAACCGATGGAGGATATGGCCGAGGTGCTGCGCATCGCGCTGGCGACCGAGCTTGATCCGGTTCAGATCACCGATGCCGAGGTGGATCAACTCATGGCCTTCCTGCGATCCCTCGAAGACCCGATCAGCAAACATGGCCGCCTTGGCGTGCCGGAACGTGTGCCTTCCGATCTGCCCATGGATCCTTCGCCCGCGTTCAACTGATCCCGGCCCCACGCCGGGTATGGTCCGGCCAGCCCTTTCCAAATCATGCCATGGCGATTACATGGCGCGATATGGAAAACACCCTTCACATCGTAGGCGGTGGGCTGGCCGGGTCCGAAGCTGCATGGCAAGCCGCTGAAGCCGGCGTGCGCGTCGTCATTCACGAAATGCGCCCCAAGGTCGAAACCTTTGCCCACAGAACCGGATCGCTGGCCGAAATGGTCTGCTCCAACTCTTTTCGCTCGGATGACGACGAACAGAACGCAGTTGGCCTTCTGCATTGGGAAATGCGCCGTGCAGGCGGGATTATCATGGCGATGGCGGAAAAACATCGTCTGCCCGCAGGCGGCGCGCTGGCAGTGGATCGCGATCCATTTGCCATCAGCGTGACGGAGGCTCTCACAACTCATCCGTTGATTTCCGTGTCTTATGAGGAAATGACAGAGCTTCCTTCAAGTGGTCACTGGATCATTGCCACAGGTCCGCTGACCTCTTCCACCCTGGGCCAGGCCATCGCCGCAGAAACCGGTCAGGATGCATTGGCCTTTTTCGATGCCATTGCCCCGATCATCTATGCGGACAGCATCGACATGTCCAAAGCATGGATGCAGTCGCGCTATGACAAGGGCGACACCGAGGAAGAGCGCACGGCCTATCTCAATTGCCCGATGGACAAGGCGCAGTATGAAGCGTTCATCGATGCGCTGCTGGCCGCTGACAAGACCGAGTTCCACGAGGGTGAAACCGCGAGCTATTTCGACGGCTGCCTGCCTATCGAGGTGATGGCCGAACGGGGCCGCGAAACCCTGCGCCACGGCCCGATGAAGCCTGTTGGTCTCACCAACCCGCATCAGCCGGAGGTGAAGCCCTACGCGGTGGTTCAGCTGCGCCGCGACAACGCCCTGGGCACGCTCTTTAATATCGTGGGTTTTCAGACCAAGATGAAGTATGGCGCGCAAGCCGATGTTTTCAAACGTATTCCAGGGTTGGAAGATGCCTCTTTTGCGCGCCTCGGCGGCATTCATCGCAATACATTCATGAATTCGCCTACACTGCTTGATGCGCAGATGCGCCTCAAATCGCGCCCTCATATCCGTTTTGCCGGACAGATCACTGGCGTGGAAGGCTATGTGGAAAGCGCGGCTATGGGGCTTTTGGCAGGACGGCTCGCAGCTGCAGAGATCAAGGGCGCAGCCCTGCCTGATCTGCCGCAGGATACTGCCACCGGCGCTTTGGTGCATCACATCACCGGCGGCGCTGAGGCCAAGACCTTTCAACCCATGAACGTGAACTTTGGCCTGTTCCGCCCTGTGGAGGGTCTGAAAGGCGGACGCCGGGGGCGCAAGGACCGCTACAAAGCTTACACGGATCGTGCGAAAGCTGCATGGGACGCGTGGCTGGCGGCGCAATAAATCAGGAACGACTGGACGCAGGCGGGCCCATCCCGCTAGTCTCACCGCATGACAAAAGATGTGATGAAGCCGCAGCTCTGGACCGAACGCTCGCCTGAGGCGTCGCGCCAAGTCTATACCGATTGGGCGGACAGCTACGACAGGGATCTGGCGCAGAAAGAGTATCAGACCCCGGACCGCATTGCGCAGGCCCTGGCGGCACATATCCCGCAGGATGATCGGCCCGTCCTGGACTTTGGCTGCGGCACCGGCCTGTCCGGCGCTGCGCTGCAAGCTGTTGGGCTGAAAGACATTCACGGTACGGACATCACGCAGGCCATGCTGGACCGCGCCGCGCCCAAGGGGATTTACAGCGCGCTCTGGCACGGCGAGCCGGGGATGCTTGACGTCGCGCCAGGCACCTACCGCGCCATTGTTGCCACTGGCGTGGTCAGCTTTGGCGCTGCGCCACCTGAAACGATGGACCTGTTGATAGATGCGCTGGCGCGCGGCGATATGCTCGCTCTGTCGTTCAATGATCCAACGCTGGAGCATGGCGGCTACGATGCTCACTTGCAAACGCATCTGGATGACGGGCGCGCTGCCCAGGTTTTTCGGGACCATGGGGTACATCTGCGCGACATGGGTATGGGCTCTGATGTGATTGTCCTGAAACGGCTGTGATCACCAGATTTGCGCCCTCACCGACCGGGCCCTTGCATCTGGGGCACGCATTCTCGGCGCTGCTGGCCCATGATGCGGCGCGCGCCGCGGGTGGCGCGTTCCATTTGCGGCTGGATGATATCGACCAATCCCGCGCCCGCGCCCATTGGGCCGAGCAGATCAAGACCGATCTAAGCTGGCTCGGCATCACCTGGGACGGACCTGTCTGGAAACAGTCTGAACGGCTGGACAGGTATCGCGGCGCCTTGGGCGTGCTGTGGGACATCGGCGTTCTTTATCCCTGCACCTGCACGCGCGCGGATATCAAGGCGGCCGTCAATGCCCCGCAGGAAGGCGCGCCGGTCATCGGCCCTGATGGCATTGTCTATCCGGGCACATGTCGCGACGTGCCCAAAGGCCTCTTCACCGACCATGCGGCACTGCGTCTCAACATGAAGAAATCGCTACAGGGCGTTGATAAAATTTCCTTTTCAGAAGGCGAGATGACAGCGAACGAGATGATTGACACCATTGGCGACGTGGTGCTCGCGCGCCGCGACATGGGGGCATCCTACCATCTTGGCATCGTGCTGGATGACGCCGATCAACACATCACCCATGTCATTCGCGGCGAGGACCTGCGCGAGGCGACATTCATCCATGTGCTTTTGCAAAAGCTGTTCGATTTGCCGACGCCTCAGTATCACCACCATGCACTTATCCGCGACGAAAACGGAAAACGCCTAGCCAAACGGGACGACGCGCGCGCTATCGCCAAATATCGCGAAGACGGGCTGTCACCGGCAGACATTCGTGCTCTGCTGCCGCCCCTTCATCTTGCCGGATAAACTCCGGGGGAGCGCGTCAGCGCGGGGGCAGCGCCCCCTACTCCGGCTGCATCAACTCGCGCTCGGTGCCATCTATGACCGAGGTATAGAAACACACCCGCCGGTTCGTGTGGCACGCAGGCCCCGTTTGCCGGACGATGGCCAGAAGGCAATCACGATCGCAATCGACGCGCAGATCCACCAGTTCCTGAACATGGCCCGAGGTTTCGCCCTTGACCCAGAACGCCTGCCGCGAGCGCGACCAATAGGTCACGCGCCCGGTCTGCAGCGTCCGCATCACGGCTTCGGCGTTCATCCAGGCCATCATCAGCACCTCGCCGCTGCCATTCGCTTGGGCAATGACCGGGATCAGCCCTGCGTCATTATACGTCAGCGTTGCTGCATCAAACTCCATGCTGCTGCTCCTTTTCAATTGTCGCCGCGCGGCCTATTTAAGGGCAAGTTGCCGTTTAGGAAAGCCACGCCATGTCTGCTGAAACCGATCTGATCAAGCTTTATTCCGGGCGCATTCTGGAACTGGCTGCAGATATCCCGCATCTGGACCGGTTGCAGGCACCGCAAGCCAGCGTCAAGAAACGCTCGCCGCTCTGCGGCTCTACCGTCACCGT
>JBCCUH010000156.1:0-5573 GCA_039197405.1 Pseudomonadota bacterium | reverse complement strand
CTGAGCCCGGTGATCAGCGTGGGCGGATAGAAACAGCCCGCATCCGGCATCGGCGTTGCGGCGCGGTAGGTCGTCCCTTCGGTATTGGAATCGACCATCTCCGAGATGGCGGCATGCTGGACCGGGTCCACGATGGCACCCACGTCGATGCACTTGTCCATAGGATCACCAATGCGCAGCCGATCCATGCGGGCGCGCAGCTTGGTATAGAACCGCTCGGCCACGCTTTCCTGTACCAGAAGGCGAGACCCTGCGCAGCAGACCTGCCCCTGATTGAACCAGATGGCGTCCACCAGCCCCTCGACGGCGCTGTCGAGATCGGCATCATCGAACACGATGTATGGGGATTTTCCACCTAGTTCGAGCGTCAGCGCCTTGCCGCTGCCTGCGGTCGCCTCGCGAATGCGGCGGCCCACCGCGGTGGAGCCGGTGAAGGCGATCTTATCCACGTCGGCGTTCACGATCATCTCGCCGACGGCACCATCGCCCGTGACGATGTTCACGACACCCCTGGGCAGGCCGATCTGGCGGCAGATATCGGCAAAGAGCAGCGCGGTCAGCGATGTGTATTCCGCAGGTTTCAGCACCACGGTATTGCCCATGGCGAGGGCTGGCGCGATCTTCCAGGCGAGCATCAGCAGCGGGAAATTCCACGGGATGATCTGACCGCAGACGCCAAGTGCTTCGGCATCCGGCAGCTCATCCTCCATCAACTGCGCCATGCCTGCGTGGTAGTAGAAATGGCGGTGCACCAGCGGGATATCGATATCGCGGCTTTCGCGGATGGGTTTGCCGTTATCGAGCGTCTCCAGCACGGCAAAGAGACGGGAATGCTTCTGGATCATCCGCGCCATTGCATAAAGGAAACGGGCGCGCCCAGCGCCGCCCAGCTTTTCCCATTTGGGTTGCGCCTTACGCGCGGCGGCAACAGCGGCGTCTACATCAGACTGCGTGGCTTGGGACATGGTCGCGAGCACGGAGCCATTGGCGGGGTTTTTGCTTACAAAGCCATCGCTTGGCTTTGTGAAGGCGCCGTCAATGAAATGGCCAAAACGGTCGCCCTGATCGACGAGCCAGGCAAGTGCTTCGGCGGCACTTTCGGGAGCAGGACCGTAGTCCATGGCGTCCAGGCGTTCGGAAATTGTCATTGGTCTGTCTCCTTACGCCATGGCGTGACGGTAGCTGGCGGAATAGGCGCCTGTGACATGGTGCTCAAGCTGACGCTCGATATCATTGAGAAGGCTGGACGCGCCAAAGCGGAAAAGGTCAGGCTGCAACCAGCGGTCACCCAATTCGTCCTTCATCAGCGCAAGATAGACCAGAGCGTCCTTCGCCTTGGAAATCCCGCCCGCAGGTTTGTAGCCGACGCGGTAGCCTGTGCGGTCGTGATAATCCCGGATCGCGCGGATCATGGTCAGGCTGACGGGAAGTGTCGCGTTAACGCTTTCCTTGCCGGTAGAGGTCTTGATGAAGTCCGCCCCAGCCATCATGCAGACAAGGCTGGCGCGGGCCACATTGCGCAGCGTTCCAAGCTCACCCGTCGCAAGGATTGCCTTGACATGCGCATCACCGCACGCGGCGCGGAAGGCTTTCATTTCATCGTAAAGCGCCTGCCAGTCGCCGCCCAACACATGCCGCCGCGAAATGACGATATCAATCTCGGACGCACCGGCTTTGACGCTTTCCTCGATCTCGGCAACCCGCAGATGAAAGGGTGAAAGTCCAGCCGGAAACCCGGTGGAGACCGCGGCAACAGGAATGCCCGAGCCTTGGAGCGCATCAACAGCGGTTTCGATCATATCGTGGTAAACACAGATCGCACCAGTCTGGATCGCGTCTATGCCCAGTGCCTCTGCTATATCCGCGCGCAACGGCTGGCGGGCCTTGGCACAAAGACGGCGCACCCTGTCCGCAGTGTCATCGCCGCTGAGCGTGGTCAGATCAATGCATTGGATCGCCCGCAACAGCCACGCCGCCTGATATTCCTTTTTAATGCTGCGCCTACCCGGCAAGGTCTTGCAGCGCCGCTCAATCGCGGACGTATTGGCCTGCACGGACCGAACCCAGCTGAGGTCCAGCTCCATTCCGGGATTGCGCGGTTCGACCGTTTGCGGAAGATGCTTGGTTTCGGAAGACAGGGTAACTGACATTTCAGGCCTCTCGCGGAGATACAGGTGCGAAGGTGATCTGTCCCATGCACAGGGGCATTTGGCAAGATTTGCGCAGGGTCACAGGGTATTTTTTGATCATTTGGTCAGGAAAATACAATTTTGTTGCGAATAATTCGCAATTGCATTGACTTCTTGCGAATGACTCTCATATTCAATCCGTATCACACGAGGATCAGATGAATCATTCCAGACGCCATTTCATTGCCCTGACCGCTTCCGCGACCGCCATGACAGCTTTGCCGCTGTCGGCTGCACCGCCGCTCCGTGTTGTTGCGACGACCGGGATGATTGCCGATACCGCCCGTCAGATTGGCGGCGAGCTGGTTGATGTGCGTGCGCTGATGGGACCGGGTGTTGATCCGCACGCCTACCGCCAGACCCGCAGTGATATCGCCGCAATGACCCGCGCCGATCTGGTACTGTGGCACGGTCTTTATCTTGAAGCGCAGATGGAAGAGTTTCTGGTCAAGCTCGCCCGCCGCGTTCCGGTCGAGGCTGTGGGCGAGGCGGTCACCCAGGACGATCTGATCGCGCATGAAGACTATGAAGGTCGCTTTGATCCGCATGTCTGGATGTCGCCCCGCCTTTGGGTACATGTCGCAGACAAAGTGGAAAACGTTCTGAGCACCGCACGCCCGGAGCACGCAGAAGTCTTTGCAGCCAATGCCGCCGCGTTCAAAGATCAATTGGCTGCTTTGCAGACCTATGGCGAAACAACACTTGCCAGCGTGCCGCAAAGCGCGCGTGTCCTGCTGAGCGCCCATGACGCCTTTGGCTATTTTGGCAAGGAATTCGGCTATGAGGTGATCGGCATTCAGGGCATTTCCACCGAAAGCGAAGCGGGGCTGAACCGCATTGCAACCCTTGTCGATTTGCTGGTCGATCGCAAGATCGGGGCGGCCTTCGTGGAAAGCTCGGTCTCTGATCGCAACATTCGCGCCCTGATCGAAGGGGCCGCTGCGAAAAGTCACACCGTCAAAATCGGCGGCGAGCTATACTCTGACGCCATGGGGCCGGATGGCACCTATGAAGCCACCTACATCGGCATGATCGATCACAATTTCACCACCATCACCCGAGCGCTTGGCGGCGATGCACCGCAGCGCGGGTTGCATGGCAAGCTGATGGCGGGAGCCTGACATGACACCTTTGGAACTTGCTACGGCAGACGGTGCCCGGATCGCGCCCTCGAACGCCTCCTCAGCCTTTGACATTCAGGGCATGACTGTGAGCTACGGTCAGAAGCCTGCTGTGTTTTCCGTTGACATGAGCGTACCGAAAGGATCGATGACCGCGATCATCGGACCCAATGGCGCGGGCAAATCTACCCTGCTGAAAGCAGCGCTTGGGATTGTGACACCGCTTGCCGGTTCGGTGCGTGTATTCGGCGCACCGCTGGATGCAGGGCGCGCCAAGATTGCTTATGTGCCGCAACGCGCAAGCGTGGACTGGGACTTTCCCACCCGCGTTCTCGATGTGGTTCTGATGGGGCTTTACCGCGAGCTGGGCCTGCTGCGCCGTGTGCGCAAGGGACATATCGCGGATGCGATGGACTGCCTGAAACGCGTCGGCATGGAGGATTTCGCGGATCGGCAGATCGGGCAGCTTTCCGGCGGTCAGCAACAACGCGTGTTCCTGGCGCGTGCGCTGGCGCAAAAGGCAGAGCTTTATCTGCTTGATGAACCCTTTGCCGGTGTTGATGCAGCGACGGAAGCCGCGATCATCGACGTTCTGAAATCGCTGAAAGACGCGGGCAAGACTGTGATCGCCGTGCATCATGATCTGAGCACCGTGCCCGAGTATTTCGACCGCGTGTTCCTGATCAATACCACGAAAGTCGCCGAAGGCCCGGTCGGAACGACCTTCACCGAAGCCAATTTGCAGACCGCCTATGGTGGACGTCTGGCCGGTGATCAGTTCGGCAATGCTGCGATTGGCGGGTAAGCTGCCATGCTCTGGCAGGCGCTTGGTCTCGGGCTTGGATACAATGCAACGCTGGTCACGCTGGGTGCGACCCTTCTGGGGATCGCCGCCGGTGTCACGGGGACGTTCCTGTTTCTGAGAAAACGCGCGCTGGTCAGCGATGCTGTCAGCCATGCAACGCTACCCGGTGTCGCGCTGGCTTTCGTGATCATGGTGCTGCTGGGCGGCGATGGACGCAGCCTGTTGGGATTGATGCTAGGCTCAGCGGTCTCGGCGTGTATCGGCCTATTATGCATTAGCGCCCTGACCGGGCGAACCCGCCTGTCGGAAGACGCAGCGATTGGCGCGGTGCTGTCGGTCTTCTTCGGATTCGGGATCGTTATGCTGACCGTTATTCAGGGTATGAGCGCTGGCAGGCAAGCAGGGCTGGAGAGTTTCCTTCTGGGATCCACCGCTGGCATGCTCTTTTCCGATGCGGTGACGATTGCAGCCGGTGGTGCGCTGGTGCTGGCCGGTGTTGTGGCGCTGCGCAGGCCATTGTCGATCCTGGCGTTTGATCCGGGCTATGCTGCGGCAACGGGAATGAATGTCGCCCGGCTGGACCTGGCGATCATGGGATTGGTCATGGCCATCACGGTCGTGGGCCTCAAGATCGTGGGGCTGATCCTGATCGTCGCCTTGCTGATCATCCCACCGGTTGCAGCGCGTTTTTGGTCCGAGAAAGTCACCGGTGTGCTCTGGATCGCAGGGCTGATCGGCGGGCTTGGCGGCTACATCGGTGCGGCGCTTTCTGCCACGGCCCCTGCCCTGCCCACTGGACCAGTGATTGTGCTGACCCTCTTTGCGATGTTCGCCCTGTCAATGCTGCTGGCGCCTGCGCGCGGGGTATTGGCGGCCGTGATCCGTCACCTTCGCTTTCAAAAACAGGTGCATTTGCGGCAAGGCCTGCTGGCGTTGGCGCAGGGGCAACCTATTTACGAAAAGCTGACTTTGCGCCTGTTGGAGCGGGCCGGTCTTGCCCGCGCTGATGGTGTCGCCACAGAAGACGGAAAAGCGCGCGCCGCCAAGGCACTGCGCGATGAACACCGCTGGCAAATGGCACGCAGCCGCGAGGATTTCGCACTGGCCGCGACTTATTATGATGGGCTGACAGAGATTGAGACCGTATTGACCGGTGATCAGATCGCGGAACTGGACCGGCTTATCGGGGCGCCCAAAGGAGTGCCAGCCTGATGGAATTCGGAGCCGATTTCGTTGCCCTGTCGCTGCCGCCCATTCTGATTGGGGTACTGGCATCCATCGCCTGTGCGATCCCCGGAAACTTTCTGCTGTTGCGTCGTCAAGCCCTTATTGGCGATGCAATCAGCCATGTGGTGCTGCCTGGGATCGTTGTTGCTTTCCTTATCACGGGCGCAATCACAGCCGTTCCAATGATGCTAGGTGCGGCGGCAGCGGCGGTGATCGCGGTTGTGCTGATCG
>JBCCUH010000155.1:0-5579 GCA_039197405.1 Pseudomonadota bacterium | reverse complement strand
TGGGCAACCGGGTCCAGCACGCTTTGCGCGCCTTCACCGCGCGGGACAGGCGCCGTCTGGTGATGGCTGCCGAAACCTACCGCGAAAACCCCCGGTTCGATACTGAAGAGGCTATCCGCGAAGTGGGTGTCGGCGAAGCTGTCACCTCAATGTTGATGAAAAAGGGCATCCCCGGAATTGTTGAACGCACTTTGATCCGGCCGCCCAGCTCGCAGTTGGGGCCGATTACAGCGGGCGAGCGTGCAGATGTCGTCAGCACTTCGCATATTGCTGGCAAATACGAGAACAAGGTGGACCGGAAATCTGCCTATGAGATCCTCAAAGCGCGGGCAGATGCCGCAGCGAAGGCAGCGGCAGAGGAAGAGGCGCATGAAGAAGAGCTGGAAGCGCGCGAACGCGAGTTCAAGGCGGCGCGGCGCTATTCGGGTACCCGTGTGTCGCGCTCGACAAGCCGGGGGCGGGCGAGGTCCGATAGTTTTGGCTCGGCCATTGGAGAGGCGGTCATCAAGGAACTGAAAGGCACCACCGGGCGGCGCATCGTGCGCGGCATTCTGGGCGGTCTGTTCAAAGCGCGCTGACAGGGTGGCGCGCAAAAAGATCAACCTCGCGCTTCAGGGCGGCGGCGCGCATGGGGCGTTCACCTGGGGTGCGCTGGACCGTATTCTGCAAGAGCCCGAGATTGAGATTGCCGGCATTTCCGGCACCTCCGCAGGCGCGTTGAATGGTGCCGCTGTCAAAGCCGGCATGGTGCGTGGCGGTGCGCAGGGGGCCCGCGATACGCTGGATTGGCTTTGGTCCGAAGTCGCAGGCGCATCAACTGCCAGCGCAAGCCCCTGGTTTTCCGGCACCTGGATGTCGCCTGCCGCGATCAGCCGCGGGATCGAGATGTCCTGGCCATTCACTGCGGCCGACTCCGTCTCGCGGGTGATGTCGCCCTACGGCTGGGGGCCGTTTTACAACAATCCGCTGAAGCCCATCGTCGATAAACTGGATTTCGACATGGTGTGCAGCACCAAGGGGCCTGCGTTCTTTGTCGGGGCCACGAATGTGCGGACCGGCAAGATTCGGATCTTCGAGGGCGATGACATCAGCACCGATGCCATTTTGGCCTCAGCTTGCCTGCCAACGCTGTTTCGCGCGGTCGAGATTGGCGATGACGCCTATTGGGACGGTGGCTACACCGGTAATCCTGCGCTTTTCCCATTGTTTGCCAACAGCCTGCCCAACGACATCGTGATCATCAATATCAATCCCCTTGAACGGGTAGAGGTGCCGCGCAGCGCGCAGGAGATTCAGAACCGCATCAATGAGATTAGCTTCAATACGTCGCTCTTTCGCGAATTGCGCGCGATATCTTTCGTGCAACGGCTGCTTGAGGATGGCGCGCTGAAACCTGGCACGATGAAAAATGTCCTGATCCACATGATCGCCGATGACGAGCTGATGAACGATCTCAGCGTTGCGACCAAACTGGTGCCTGTGCCGTCGGTGCTGGACGCGCTGAAACAGGCAGGCGGGCGGGCAGCTGATCAGTTTTTGAACACGCATCTTGGCGATATTGGCGAACGCAGCAGCGTTGATCTGCCCCGCATGTTCGGCTGACGCGGTCAGCTTTCGTCGCCGGGTGCGGACGGGTCTTTGGAGTTGGGGTAGACAAGCCCTGCCGAAATGACCAGCTTTGCGGCTTCTTCAACGGACATATCCAGCTCGATCACGTCTTCCTTGGGGAAGAACAGCAAAAACCCGGAAGTCGGGTTGGGCGTCGTGGGCACGAAGATGCTCATCAACCCTTCGCTTGTCGCCGCGCGCTCGGCCACTTCGCCCTTGGCTGTTGTCGAGATAAATCCGATCGCCCAGATGCCCTTGCGCGGATATTCGATAAGGCAGGCCTTCTCAAAGGACCGCTCCGACTGCGCAAAGACGGTTTCCGCAATCTGCTTCACACCCGAATAGATTGAGCGCACAACGGGCATCCGCTCGACCAGACTTTCCGCGAACCTGATGAGAGATCGGCCAATCAACCCCTTTGCAACCCATCCGACCAATACGGTGAAGAGCAGGAAAATGACCACGCCAACGCCGCGCAGGTTGATGCCGATGTAGCGTTCCGGCTGGAAATTATAGGGCACCAGCGGCAGCACGAACCCGTCGATCCAGCCGACCACCGACCAAATCAGCCAGATCGTCAGCCCGACCGGCGCGATCACCACCAATCCGGTCAGAAAATTGGCGCGGGAACGGGAAAACAGACCGGGACGGCGTGGAGGTTCGTCAAACGGAGAAGTCATTATGCGTGGGCCAAAACCAAAGAGTACGGACCCAACTTACCTAGGCTCTTGCGCCCAGCGCTGCAATGGCCGCGCTCAGGAAAGCGCGGTGTTTGTCGCCAGAGAAACCGCAATCTTCGCCGCGAGCCGGGCATTGTTGAGCACCAGCGCGATATTCGCCTCCAGCGACCGCCCATCAGTCAGCTCGAAGATGCGTTGCAGCAGGTAAGGTGTCACGGCCTTGCCTGTGATTCCATGGGTTTGGGCATCGGCAATGGCGCGCTCGATAATCGGGTTCATTTCAGCGGGCGGAATTTCCGCGGAGGCCGGGATCGGATTGGCGATCAATTGCCCGCCGGGCAGTCCAAGCGCGGCGCGCATCCGGTGCGCTTTTGCGATGTCATCCGCGCTTTCTGCACGTAAGGGCGACTTCAAAGCCGAGGTGGCTGACCAGAACGCCGGGAAGGCATCCTGCCCAAGGGTCATGACCGGAACGCCTAGCGTTTCCAGCACTTCCAGCGTTTTGGGAACGTCCAGAATGGCCTTGGCGCCAGCCGCCACCACGCTCACGGGGGTTTCCGCCAGTTCCCGCAGATCTGCGGATATGTCGAAGCTTTGTTCCGCACCGCGATGAACGCCGCCGATACCGCCTGTGGCAAAAACCTCGATCCCCGCCAGATGCGCGCCGATCATTGTGGCAGCCACCGTCGTGGCACCTGTGCCTTTTGTTGCAAGGCAGACCGCGATATCCGCGCGGCTAAGCTTGGCCGCGCCCCTGGTTTGCGCCAGCGCTTCCAGCTGGGCATCCTCCAGCCCCACATGCAAAACACCATCCATGACGGCAATAGTCGCAGGCTCGGCGCCATTGTCGCGCACAACCTCTTCGACGCGACGCGCCATTTCCAGATTTTGCGGCCAGGGCATGCCATGGGTGATTATCGTGCTTTCCAAAGCGACAATGGCGCGGCCGTCGTCCTTTGCGGTCTGAACAGCAGCCGACAGGGTCAGGGGCAGGGTGGTCATCTGGGGGATCCTCCGGAAACATATCGCGCGGCAGCATCCAGCGCGTCTTGCAAGGCGGTCTGGGCAGTCGCCCCGCACCGTTCGGCGCTGATGTGGGCGGCCATGAACGTATCGCCCGCGCCCGTGACGCGCGCCACCATCACCTCGGGCGGCGTCGCAGTTCGCAAGCCACTGGCGTCGCCTTCAGCGGCAGTTTTTCCACCATCGGTTACCAGCACACGGCTGGCGCCACGCGCAAGCAGGCCTTCTGCGGCCTGAGGTGCCGTCTCGAAAGTCGACTGGCAGAGCAATGTTGCCTCTTCCAGATTGACATAGAGCGTTGCGCGCCCATGGCTCAGGAAGGGCATCAGCCGTTCAGCCTTGCCGGGCGAGGCGGGTGCGACGCGCAGATCGGCGGCGGAAAACTCCGGCGCGCTGGAAATATGGGTCAGAAGTGACAGGGTCAGATTGCCATCCAGAGCGATCATTCCGCCAAAGGGGGCATCTGTGCTGCCCAGCGTGCCGTCGTGTAGCGGGGTCAGGATCTTGTCGCCTGCCGCCTCCAGCGAATGGGCATCGGCAATGGCCGCGATCAGACCATTGGCGCCCTCAACGGCCATATAGCGGTCGGTGGGTAAATCGGTTGACCGGTAAAGATGTTCCGTGATCAGCCCAAGCGCTTCGATTTCCGCCATCAGGTGATCTCCGGCGGCGTCGCGGCCCACGGCACTCAGCAACGCAGGGCGCAGACCAAACCGCATAAGCGTCATTGCGATATTGAGCGCGACACCGCCGGGCAATTGCGTGATCCGCCCGCCCACGTCACTGCCCTGACGCATGGCGCGCGAAGACCGGCCGATCACATCCCACAGGACCGAACCGATGCAAAGAATGTCAGGTGATGTCGTCATGCGCCCTACCTGCCTTGCGCGCGCGTCAAGGGCAAGTCAAAGAGGCGGGTTTATCCGGGCAATCTGAATGTCAGCGCCGCCCAAAGCGTTTCCCAGACCGCACCTGTTTTGTCTGCCAGGGCGGCGGATGGCTCGCGCAGCACGACGTTATCAAGCAGGTATTCATGACCCGCCTTGACGGGGACAATGGCAATTCCTTCGCTGTTGGTCTGCACGGTCGTTACCAAGACCTCACCGCCAGGGGCCTTTTCGAAAACTTCGACCTGCGCATTCGCCCGGGGCAGATCGCGATAGATCACCTGCACCGGCAGCCCGCTGGACAGATCGTCCGTGTAAGGATTCTTGAGCGCCACGATCTCGATCTCAAGCCCGCGCGGCGCATCCTGCCCTGCGCCCGTGCCAACGGCAAACAAGGCCTTGGCATAGCGTGAGTAGACTTCCTTGAACTCGGCCTCTGGCAACCCGCGCGCATCATGCTGGCTGCGCACATCACCAAAAGCCTTGTGGTCGATGAACTTCTGAAATTTCGCCCACTCGCGATAGATCAGCGTGTCATTGGTGGACTGATAAACAAGCGTGAACAGACCTTCGAGATCAACCTCCCCTGCAAACGCCGGCGCATCGCCCGCTCGCGCCTCGACAGGCGCGCGGCCGTTGCGGTCGATCCGGTCAAAGAATACGATGCGCCGCTCGAAATAGGACAGGTCTAATCCGTTGAAGTTTTGACCATTTCTGAGGCTTGCCTCAATCTTTTCGCCAGTTTCGACTTGATACCTGGGTGCATCGATCCAAAACTCATGGGATAAGGCCGTAATCGGTGCAAATGCCAGAAACAGGGCAAGAATCGGGGTGGATTTCAACATGCAGGTCGCTTTCTCTAAACTCACCAGAATGCTGGCGCTCATTGTGCTGCTGTCAAGCGTCATCGTGCGAATGTCATCGCCGGCCATGGCCCATGAGGTCAGCCCGACCGTGGGTGATATCACCGTTGCAGACGGGCGGGTGGAGCTGAGCCTGCGCATTACCCTGGAAAGCTTTCTGGCCGGGATAGACCTGGACATCGCGACCGACACCAATGATGTGCCGCAGGCGGCCGATTATGACACGCTGCGCGCGCTTGCGCCGCAGGAATTGGCAGAGCGGGTACGCAGCTCTGGCATGGTCGCCCCGATTGTGCTGGAGGTGGATGGCGCCACGCGCGAATGGGCATTGAGATCGCTCGATATTCCCGAGGTCGGGGATGCGGAGCTGCCGCGCGTTTCACAAATGGTTCTGGAGACCGAAGTGACCGGCAATGCGTCCGGGTTTCGGCTGCTCTGGCCAGATGGCTACGGTACGTTGATCTTGCGTCAGATCAGTCCTGATGCCCCCTACACAGGCTACATCAGCGGCGGCGAGC
>JBCCUH010000154.1:0-5585 GCA_039197405.1 Pseudomonadota bacterium | reverse complement strand
TGGCAATGTTCCTGTCTGGCTTAGATGAGACCTGGGCGAGGTCGAAAACCGGACAGATCAAAGTCATGTGTCTTTTGGAGCCTTTGGTTCAAAACCTGAGACATTCAGTTCCGCAGAAAGGCCCTTGAATTAAGGCTGTTGTGGCGAATGCGGGGCAGGTTGCCCGGCTGAGACGCACTTGCGTGCAGGCGGGGCCTTTGTGCGCGGCCTTTTGGGTCAAACGGAATGTCCCCAATGTCTGCGCCGCGCCCCTTGTTCGCGCAAAAACCCGCGTTCAACGCGCGGTTTGATCTTGAGAAAATTCTGTGTGGCTGAACGCTTCAGGTTTTGGACCGGAGGCTCTAGGGTGCGCCTATGCGAATGCTGATATCCTTCGCGGCGCTGTTTTTATCAGTCGCCCTGCTGCAATTGTCCTCTGGCGGCGTTGGCCCGCTGGATGCCCTGTCGGGCAGTGCGCTTGGATTTACCACGCAGCAGATTGGTATGCTTGGCTCGGCGCATTTTGTCGGGTTCTTCGTTGGTTGCTGGTGGGCGCCGCGTCTGATGGGCAGCGTCGGGCACAGCCGGGCTTTTGCGGCATTCACCGCCTCGGGCGCGATCGGGCTGTTGGCGCATATGCTGGTGATCGACGCCTATGCCTGGGCGCTGATGCGCATGGCGACCGGTCTGTGCGTGGCTGGTTGTTACACGGTGATCGAGGCCTGGCTGCAATCGAAGGTGACCAATGAGACGCGCGGGCGCACCATGGGCGTCTACCGGGTGGTTGATATGGGCGGCTCGCTGGTGGCGCAGATGATGATCGCGGTGCTGGAACCGGCCTCTTATGTGTCCTACAACCTGCTGGCATTGCTGTGCTGCGCAGCATTGTTGCCGATCACCCTGACCAAAACGCGCCAGCCGCAGACCCCCGGCACACCGCGCCTGCGCCCGATGCTGGCGGTCACGCGCTCGCCGCTGGCGGCGGCGGGGGTGATTGTCGCGGCGCTGTCCAGCGCGTCCTTTCGCATGGTGGGTCCGATCTATGGTCAGGAAGTGGGGCTGGCGGCGGGGCAGATTGCCTATTTCCTGGCGGCCTTCGTGCTGGGCGGGGCGCTCGCGCAGTTGCCGGTGGGCTGGCTGGCGGATAAATACGACCGGCGCTGGGTGCTGATCTGGCTGTCGGTTGCTGCAGTTCTGAGCTGCGTATCCACTGTGGTCATCGGCGCCGCAGGAACCACGGCCACCATGCTGAACGCTTTTTTCTTCGGGTTGACCACCTTTCCGATCTATTCGGTTGCCGCTGCCCATGCCCATGATTTTGCCAGTGATGACGAGCGGGTCGAGCTGTCAGCCGCGCTGATGTTCTTTTTCGCGCTGGGGGCCATCGCCTCGCCACTGGTGTCGTCCAATCTAATCGACTGGTATGGGCCTGCTGCGCTGTTCCTGATGATCGCGGGCGGGCATGCTGTGCTGGTGATTTTCGGTCTGAGCCGGATGCGGGCGCGCCCGACTGTGGCGGAGAAGACGCCTTACGTCTACTCGCCGCGTACCTCTTTCGTGATCGGGCGGCTTTTGGGCAAATCACGCAATCGCAAGTGAAAGGCTGGCAGTGGGCGCGGCCCTGCGTTACACGGGGCGGCATCGACCACTGAAGGCACCCCTATGGCACGGCATCTGATCACTTCCGCGATCCCTTACATCAATGGTATTAAGCATCTTGGCAATCTTGTGGGAAGCCAGCTGCCTGCTGATCTTTTTGCACGCTACATGCGGGCGCGCGGCCATGAGGTGCTGTTTTTATGCGCCACCGATGAGCATGGCACGCCAGCTGAGCTGGCGGCGGCCAAGGCGGGCAAACCGGTTGAGGCCTATTGCGCCGAGATGTGGGAAGTTCAGGCCGAGATCGCCAAGGGCTTTCGTCTGTCGTTTGATCACTTCGGCCGGTCTTCGTCGCCGCAGAACCACGAGCTGACCCAGCATTTTGCCGGGCGGCTGGCGGATGCGGGGCTGATCGAGGAGGTGGATGACCAGCAGATCTATTCGGAAACCGACGGACGGTTCCTGCCGGACCGCTATGTGGAGGGCACCTGTCCCAATTGCGGTTTTGACAGCGCGCGGGGTGATCAATGTGACAATTGCACCAAACAGCTGGATCCGGCGGATCTGATCGACCCGCGATCCACGATCTCGGGCGCCACGGATCTGGAAATGCGCGCCACCAAACATCTGTTCCTGCGCCAGTCGCAGATGAAGGATCAACTGGACGAATGGATCGGTGGCAAAACGGATTGGCCAGCGCTGACCACCTCGATTGCCAGAAAGTGGCTGCATGACGGGGATGGGCTTCAGGATCGCGGCATCACCCGTGATTTGAAATGGGGTGTGCGGGTCAAGCGGGGCGAGGCGGATTGGCCCGGAATGGAAGGCAAGGTCTTTTATGTCTGGTTCGACGCGCCGATCGAATATATCGCTTGCGCCCGCGAATGGACCGATGCGAATGGCTTGGCGGATGCCGATTGGCAGCGCTGGTGGCGCACCGATATGGGGGCAGGTGACGTGCGCTATACTCAGTTCATGGGCAAGGACAACGTGCCGTTTCACACGCTCAGTTTTCCGGTGACGATCCTTGGCTCGGGGGAGCCATGGAAGCTGGTGGATTACATCAAGTCCTTCAACTACCTCAATTATGATGGCGGCCAGTTTTCAACCTCGCGCGGGCGCGGCGTTTTCATGGATCAGGCGCTGGAGTTGTTGCCTGCCGATTACTGGCGCTGGTGGTTGCTGAGCCACGCGCCGGAAAGCAGCGACAGCGAGTTTACCTGGGAGAATTTCCAGACCTCCGCAAACAAGGACCTTGCCGATGTGCTGGGCAACTTCGTCAGCCGGGTGACGAAATTCTGCCGCTCGAAATTTGGCGAGATGGTGCCCGAGGGCGGCGCCTGGGGGGAGCGGGAAACCGCGCTGGCGCAAGAGTTGACCGCGCGGCTGGCAGCTTATGAGCGCCATATGGAAGCGATGGAAGTGCGCAAGAGCGCGCTGGAACTGCGGGCAATCTGGGCCGCGGGCAATGAATATCTGCAAGAGGCGGCGCCCTGGGCGACCTTCAAGGAGGACCCGGAGCAGGCGGCGATGCAGATCCGTCTCGCGCTAAATCTGATCCGGCTTTACGCAGTGCTGTCGAGCCCGTTTATCCCCGATGCATCGGCAACCTTGCTGGCGGCTCTGCAGGCGGAGGACGCGGAGTGGCCAGCGGATATGACCGCGGCCTTGCAGGCCTTGCCGGCGGGACATGGGTTTACCGTGCCGGATAATCTTTTCCGCAAGATCACCGATGAAGAGCGCGCTGAGTGGCAAGACAGGTTTGCCGGGACGCGGGACTAAGCTTTCGGGGGTCGCCAAATCTTCGACGAAGATTTGGGCGGTGCGGCTTGACGCGCGTGGGCGGGATTGCGCAGGTTGGCGGCGTCACGCCACGAGAGGGACCGTCACATGCGCGCTGCCGTCATCAGAGAGTTCAACGCTGATTTGTCCATCGAGGATGTGGCCGACCCACAATGCCCGGACAATGGTGTCGTGCTGCGAACCGCCGCTTGCGGTGTCTGCCGGTCGGATTTTCACGGCTGGGTCGGGGCGCATCCCAAAGTGGTGCACGGCTCTATTCTGGGGCATGAGTATTGCGGCGAGGTGGTCGAAGCGGGGCCGCGTGCAAAATACCGCGTCGGTGATCGCCTGATTGCGCCTTTCATACTGGGGTGCGGAAGTTGCCCCGCGTGCCAGTCGGGCGCCTCGAACACCTGCGACAGCGCGATTGTGCCGGGGTTTGGCGCGCCGGGGGCCTATGCGGAATACGTGGCTGTTCCTTTCGATCACAATTTGGTCCCTCTGCCCCCTGCAATGGCGCCTGCGCTGGCGGCTGGATTGGGCTGCAGAGTGACCACGGCCTGGCACGCCCTGACGGACCGGGCCGGGGTGCGCGCGGGAGAATGGGTCGCCATTCACGGAACCGGCGGGATCGGGCTTTCCGCGTTGCTCTTGGCAAAAATGCTGGGTGCGCGGGTGGTCGCCGTTGATGTGGTGGACGACAAGTTGACCCATGCGCGCCAGCTTGGCGCCGATGCCACGGTGAATGCCGGTGGCGGCAATGTTGCCCAAGCCATTCGCGATATCACGCAGGGCGGCGCGCAGGTCTCAATCGAGGCACTGGGCATTGAGGCCACGACCAATGCTTCGGTCGAATGTCTGGCCACACTGGGGCGGCATGTGCATGTGGGCATGCCCTCGGGTGATGGCATGATGACGGTGAACATGCGGGCGATCTATTCCAAGCAATTGGCATTTTACGGAACCCGTGGCATGCCGTCATGGAAATACCCCGGCTTGCTGAACATGATCGAGCGCGGCGAGGTGGATCTGACCCCGATGCTGGACCGCGAAGTAACCTTGTCCGGCGCAAGTGCAGAACTGCGGGCGATGCACGGCGCGACCCCGCCGGGAACAGCCGTGATCACCGATTTCTCCGGGTAGAGGCGCGCCTGTTGGCCGCCCGGACCGTGCTCGTATCGGTTCGTAGCTGAGTTTTCGAAAGATATGCTTTCAGAAATGGAAAGATGTTTTCGCGTTTCTTAAGGGGTGCTGCCGGATATACCAAACTTGTTTGAGATAATTGGCGAGGCTGTCACCCTGGTATGACGCAGCAGACCTTACAGGTCAGGATCGAGAGACCCGCCTCGGAGCAGGGTGTTTTCGAGGTGCCCGCCTATGACAATCAAACGGTTCTGGATGTGGTCAGCTGGATCCAGCAGAACGCCGATCCGACGGTGAGTTACCGATTTGCCTGCCGTGTGGGCATGTGCGGCTCATGTGCGATGATGGTGAACGGGGTGCCGCGCTGGACCTGCCGGACGCATATATCCAAAGTGCTGAAAGGCAACGCCGTCACCATCGGTCCGCTGCGCAACCTGCCGGTGATCAAGGATCTGGTTGTCGATATGGACCCCTTCTTTGACAAATGGATTGCAGCGGAAGCGGTGCATCACGGGACGCTGACGCGCAACGACCCGATTGCGCAGGTGGATGAAAACAGCCCCGACCGCGAAAAAGCCAATGCGGGGATCGAGTGCATCAACTGCTCGGTCTGCTATGCGGCCTGCGACACGGTTGCGGGGAACGTCGATTATCTGGGGCCGGCCGCCTTGCAGCGGGCATGGACGCTGCTCAACGATGCCAAGGACGAGGGGCGCGTTGCGATTCTGGATGCGGTGAGCGGGGCCGGTGGCTGTCACAACTGTCATTCGATGGGATCCTGCACGGTCTATTGCCCCAATGAGCTTGACCCGATGTCCGCGATTGCCGGTCTGAAGCGCGAGACGGCGAAAAGCTTTCTGCGAAAGGCGCGCTGATGCTGTCCTTGCGTCTTTACATGCTGCAACGGATCACCGCGCTTTTGATGGCGCCTCTGGTGCTGGGGCATCTGGCGGTGATGATCTATGCGATTCAGGGCGGTTTGTCGGCGGAGGAAATCCTGGGACGCACCCAAGGCTCGGCCTTGTGGTTTGCGTTCTATGGCAGTTTCGTTGTGTCCGTTTCGGTGCATGGAGCCATCGGCC
>JBCCUH010000153.1:0-5586 GCA_039197405.1 Pseudomonadota bacterium | reverse complement strand
GCCGTGAAAGGGATCGGCTGGTCTATCAGGATGAAACCGGGTTGCTGGATCTGCCGCTGCCGGTCCTGCTGGGGGATCACCAGATCCAGAATGCAGGCACAGCCATCGCCAGCCTGCGCGTGCTGGGCTTTGACGAAGCCGCCTGCGAAGCGGCGATGCTGAACGCAAGCTGGCCCGCGCGCATGCAGAGGCTGCAGCAAGGACCGCTGATTGATGCGGCCCCTGATGTGGAGCTGTGGCTGGACGGCGGGCATAATGCCGCTGCTGCAGAGGCGATTGCTGCGCTGCTGGGCAGCCTGCCCAAACGGTCCACGCATCTGATCTGCGGCATGCTGAATACCAAGGATGTCAGCGGCTATATGCGACCACTTGCGCCGCATGCAGAGCAACTGGTCGCGGTGAGCATTCCGGGCGAGAAAGCAACGCTGTCCGCGCGCGAGACCGCCGATGCCGCCAGCGCTGCCGGTATCTCGGCCAACACCGCAGACAGTGCGCTAGCGGCGTTGCAACAAATCGCCAACGCTGATCCGACAGCGCGGGTTTTGATCTGCGGATCGCTCTATCTGGCCGGAGATGTCCTGCGCAGCAACTCGTAGTTGTGTGACCATTTGGTTGCGGTTTACTCAGCAAAAACAACAATATGTTGACCGGTGTTCAAGGCGCTCCTAACGTGATCGCGCAGCAACGATAAAAATACGAGCAGCGCAGTGTTAAGCAGGTTTTTGGCCACCTTGGGCGGGTGGTGTCTTCTGGTGTATGCAATACCTACGTCTGATGTCTCGGCGGAAATCACCGCCGGGCGATCCTCCGTGTCATTCGCTTTGGGTCCGCAAACCTATATCGTCGGTCGCGGGACCGGTGGCGCCTTGCCAGCCAGATACACTGATACCGCACGGACGTGCCCAGAGCATTGTATTGAGCCAAGCCACGCCGCGCCCGGCGTAGCAACGCTGACCGAGCTGGATGTTCTTGACTTCATGGAGCGCAGCGTTGGCACTGGCACAGGGCTGATGGTCGATGCCAGATTGCCGGAAGGCTATGCCGAGGGGTCGATCCCGGGGGCTATTTCCGTGCCGGCGGCCACCCTCATCCAAAGCAACCCGTACCGGGAAGATCTGCTGTTGGCCTTGGGCGCCTCGGGACAGATCGGCCAGATGGAATTTGGCAGCGCGTTTGATCTGCTGGTCTTTGACGATGGCCCCTGGTCGCCTGTGGCGCGTGAGGCGATCGAGCGTTTGCTGGATGCCGGATATCCGGCACAGAAGATTTCCTATTACCGGGGAGGCTTGCAGATGTGGCAGATGCTTGGCCTCACCGTTTCCCAATGAGGCATGACTATGGGTAAACCAGGTTCCGTTTTTCTGTTCTTCGCCTTGTCCACCGTTGCCTTGATCGTCATGCAACCCGGTCCGAGGAGCGAAAACCTGTTTCCGGTCGCCTCGTCCTTTGATGCCAGCCGCAACGATTACTCAGCTCTGCGACCTCAGGTGGCCGATATTCCCCTGCCAGTGCCGGATGACGTGATCGCCGATATCAAGCGGGCCGCGAAAGAGCTTCCGGCACCGCAGGTCGATACCGCCCTGCCGGATGCAAACGCCCCGCAAGTCGCGGCCATCGTGACGCCCGAGATGCCGAACGTACCCGCAGTAGCGCAGCCGCAGCCAGTATTCGATGCGCAGGTTCCGCAAACCGCCGTTGTCGCCGCGCAGCGTGTGGCGCCAGTATCTTCGGAGTTGCGCGACATGAGCTGGTCCGCGCTGGGAACGCTGCAGCAACTGGGCCAGAAAGGGCACGCGCCTGGCGGTGAGGGAAGCCTGATCAACTCCATCGTGCGCAGGTCAATGGCGCATGTAGAGGGCCCGCTGCCTGTCCGGCAACCTGCCGTGCAGGTTCAGGCATTCCAGAAGCAGCCATCAGAGCCTGTCCAGCCGCAAACGCCAAACATGGATGCCAGGAAAACCTACAAGGTGGTCTCAGGCGACAATCTGGCGCTGATTGCCATCAAGCTTTACGGGTCGGCGCTGCAGACCGACAAGCTCTTGCTGGACAACCCCGCCTTGAAAGCCAATCCCAGTGCCCTGCGCATTGGCCAGATCATTTCCTATCGCACCTATTGATCGCCGCAACCGGGGGCTTTCACCTGCGCCACTCTGTCCCGGAATAGCAAAAAAACGAATCAAATCGAATCAGCGCTGTTGACTGATTCGCACCGATTCGCCATAGCTTATCCCCAGAAGATCCGGAGCGTCTGCCAACGCTCCAACACAGAGGGTTTTCAAGGGGGCACAGTTATGAAGCGAAGCGGTTTGCAGCAATGGAGTTTTCTTCATCGCACGCCCCGTGTCGCTACCGTCCCTGCCAGCTATTCCAACGACAACAAGAAATCCTACCGGTGAAAATGCCTGATCGAGCGGCGATCGGGAGGGGACATTCAAATACAGGCAAAAACTTGAAGCAGGGGGGCCATGCCCCCCATTTTTTTGCCCAATTGATCCGTTGATGAGTTAAGCAGAGACCTATGAAAACCATTGCCAAACTCGAAGACCTTCAAAAGATCTACGGCGATCCGGTTCCCGCTTCGCTGACCAAAGTGGCCAGGCGTATGACGCCGCTATACCGCCAATGGATTGACGCGGCTCGCTTTGTTGTCGTGTCGACGGTCGGCCCCGAAGGCGCCGATGGCAGTCCGCGCGGCGATGCAGGTCCCGTGGTCCGCATCATCGATGATCACACGCTGCATTTGCCTGACTGGCGCGGCAACAACCGCATCGACACGCTCCGCAACATCCTGCGCGACGGGCGTATCAGCCTGATGTTCATGGTGCCGGGGTGTGCCAACGTGGTGCGCGTGAACGGAACCGCGGTTCTGACGGCGGACGCGGACATCTGCGAGACGTTTGAGCAAAACGGCAAGCACCCCCGCTCTGTCATCGTGATCACGATTGGCGAGATGTATTTCCAATGCGCCAAGGCGATCATGCGCTCAGAACTTTGGTCCGGTGAGGATCACAGCGCAGCTGTCCCGACAGCGGGCCAGTTCATCAAGGAGATGAAAGAGGATTTTGACGGCGAGGCCTATGACACAGGCTATGCCGAAAATGCCAAAGACAGGATGTGGTAGTTTTGGGTCCGGGGGCTCTAATCCGCCGCCCAGTCTGCTGATTGCATCTCGCGCAGGCGGCTGGCGGTGCGTTCAAACTCGAAAGTGCCCTCGCCCTCTACATAAAGCATTTCAGGCTCGGCGGCGGCTGAGGCGATCACCCGCACCTTCGCCTCATAAAGCGCATCGATCAGCGTCACGAAACGCTTTGCCTGATTGAAATTGTTACGGCTGAGGCGAGGAATATCCTCGATGATCAGCACGCGCACTGCTTCGGCAAGTGCCAGGTAATCGGCGGGGCCCAACATCGCTCCGCACAGATCAAAGAACGTCGCCCGCCCGACACCGTTGTGATAGGCGGGCAGGGTGGTGGTGCGTCTCTTGACAGTCAGATCCAGCGGTTCAGATCGCCCGCCCGTCAGGTCCGTCCAGATCGCATCAATCTGCGCGCGCGTCTCGGGGCCAGTGGGCGTGAAGTAAGTTTGCGCGCCGGACAGGCGGTTCTGCCGGTAATCCGTGGGCGAGGCCAGTTCAAGAACCTGCATCCTGTCCTGCAAGAGCGCAATGAATGGCAGGAAAAGCTGCCGGTTCAACCCGTCCTTGTAAAGATCATCCGGGACGCGATTGGACGTGGTGACAACCACAACGCCGCCTTCGAATAGAAATTCGAACAGCCGCCCGACAATCATCGCATCGGTGATATCGGTGATCTGCATCTCATCGAAGGCCAGCACTTTCACATCGGCGATGACTGCCTCGGCGACCGGTTTCAGCGCGTCTTTCGCGCCAGCCTCGCGCGCGTGGTGCATGCCGGTATGGATCTCCTGCATGAATGCGTGGAAATGTACGCGTCGCACCGGCACCGGGCAGGCGCTCACGAACATGTCCATCAGCATCGATTTGCCACGACCCACACCGCCCCAAAGGTAAAGCCCCTCCGGCGGCGGTGGTGCTTTACGAAAGAGCCGGGTTTTAACAGGTTTCGCCAGCTCTGACCTGATGCGCTCCAGCGCTTCCAGCGCCAGGCGCTGCGCAGGATCGGAGCGAAGCGCGCCGCGGGCAACCTCGGCGGCGTAGATTTCTGGCAAGCTGTCCATGCGGCTCTCTACCCCGGTGAGGCTTCAGCGAAAAGGCCCTGCAATGATTGACGCTGGCCGCGAAGGGGGTAACGTCCCCCGGCAGTATATTGAAAGCCCCGATATGTCCTCTCGCGCGACTTTGTTCACACCCGTTCTGATCATCGGCTGCGTAATCATTCTGATCAACTTTGCAATTCGCGCCTCCTTTGGCGTGTTTCAGATCCCGATCGCCCAAGAGTTCAACTGGCTGCGCTCCAAATTCTCGCTGGCGATTGCCATTCAGAACCTCGCCTGGGGGTTCGGACAACCCATATTCGGCGCCATCGCGGAAAAGATCGGCGACCGAAAGGCCATCGTTCTGGGTGCTGTCACCTATGCTGCGGGCCTTGTGATGTCGTCTTTTGCGGTCACGCCGGAGGCGCATCAGATGCTGGAGATTCTGGTCGGCTTTGGCATTGCAGGTACCGGTTTCGGCGTCATCCTTGCGGTCGTCGGCCGTGCCAGCAGCGATCAGAACCGTTCCATGTCACTGGCGATTGCCACCGCTGCAGGTAGCGCCGGGCAGGTCGTTGGCGCGCCCATCGCAGAATATCTGCTGACGATGATGAACTGGCAGGGGGTGTTTGTTGTTTTCGCCGCCTCGATCCTTTTTGTAATCCTGCTGCTACCCTTCATGCGCGCGCCTGCGGTGGCGACAAAGGCCGAATTGGAGCATTCTCTGGGCGACACCCTGCGGATGGCCTTCCGCGATCCCAGCTACACGCTGATCTTCCTTGGCTTCTTTTCCTGCGGCTATCAGCTGTCTTTCGTCACCGCTCATTTCCCCGCGTTCATCACCGAGGTTTGCGGCCCCATCATGCCGGGCGGCACGCTGCATGCGGTCGGCGTGACCACCACCTCGGCTCTCGGCGCGCTGGCCATTTCGCTCATCGGACTTGCGAATATCGCAGGCACATTGCTGGCGGGCTGGCTTGGCAACCGGTATCCCAAGAAATACCTGCTTGCCGGCATCTACACGCTGCGCACGATCATCGGCGCGCTTTTCATCCTGTTCCCCATAACCCCTGCAACCGTAATTGCTTTCTCGCTCGCCATGGGGTCACTCTGGCTGGCGACCGTGCCGCTCACCTCTGGCCTGGTCGCGCATATCTACGGGCTGCGGTACATGGGAACGCTCTATGGGATTATCTTCTTCAGCCACCAGCTCGGCAGCTTTCTCGGGGTCTGGCTCGGCGGGCGCATGTATGACATCTACGGCAGCTACACGGCGGTCTGGTGGGTGGGCGTCGCCGTGGGCGCCTTCAGTGCCATCGTGCACCTGCCCGTCAAAGAACGCTCGCTCGCAGTAGGGCAGGCTTAACTCTTCTTCGGTCCAGAAATACCTCGGGAGGGGTGCGGGGAGGGCAG